>NZ_JADYWQ010000020.1:0-71779 GCF_015864725.1 Pseudoalteromonas sp. NSLLW24
AAAGTGGTGGAGGGAGCTGGATTCGAACCAGCGAAGGCTGAGCCGTCAGATTTACAGTCTGATCCCTTTGGCCGCTCGGGAACCCCTCCACGATAATTCTCTACTAATTCACTTCCGGTAAAAGGAAAGTGGTGCCGACTAACCGAGTCGAACGGTTGACCTACTGATTACAAGTCAGTTGCTCTACCAGCTGAGCTAAGTCGGCACTGCTTTAGTACGGGGCGAGATATTAGAGTAAGGTTTATTGGGATGCAACAATAAAATTAAAAAAAGTGTAAATTTTTAGTTTAAATGCTCAATATTCACGCGAAAACGCGTTTTTTGCACTTTTTTATACTGTTTCGGTTAATTCGTACCAATAATTCAATCCCTTCATTACGAGCAATGAATCAAAAATACTTCCTGCAAATTGCTGCTGCAATAGTGAGCCATAGCCACCAGCAAAAATAATTTGTGTTGCTTGTTCTGTTTTTTGAGCCGTTAAATTCAGCTTAGCTTGCTCAATTGCCCCGATGGTTGCCACTAAGGCACCGTTTTTTAAACCATTTGGCGTGTTTTTACCCAATTCATTAGTAAACGGTGTTTTACCGTCATCAAAAACACGTTGGGTGTTTTGTGTAAGCGATGAGGTCATTAAATCAAGCCCGGGTAAAATCCAGCCACCTAAATGTAGGCCTTCACTATTGAGCACATCAATTGTTGTCGCAGTACCCGCATCAACAACAATACATACTGTGTTTGGATATAACGTAAAGCCTGCAATAAGCGCAAGCCACCTGTCTATGCCTAAGTTACCCACATGCTCGTAAGCGCATACAAGATCTCCAAGCGTTTTGGTTACCTTGGCCTCAAAGCTAGTAATATTATTACTAGCCGCTTGCACGAGAATATCATTTAGTAAATCACTGCGCCCTACGCACGCATAAATCACTTCGGTTATTTGTAACCAAGGTAGGTTATTTATATCTGCTGGTTGTGCTTGCTCGTTATGCCACAGCACAGCTTTTAGTGATGTATTTCCTACGTCGATCAGTAATCTCATACTTGCGCCTTTCTGAGGGAGACTTCACCACCGTAATAACTTTTTACTTCACCATCTTGGCGAATTCGTATTCCACCTTGTGGGTCAATACCTTCGCATATTCCACGCCAGCTTCGGTGCCCTGTATTTAGCTCAACATAATCGCCAGCAAACGCATTAAGCGAATTCCATTGCTCATACATATCTTGTAAGCCAGTTTGACGATACTGCACTAAACGCTGCTCTAAATGATAAGTAAGTGACGCCACCAGCTGGTTTTTATCAAGCTTTTGAGTATGTTGATTTAAGTCGGTCCACGCTTGGTCTATATGTTGGCTAAAACTCTCAGGCATTTGTAAATTAATACCTATACCAATCACTAACTGACAAGGTCCTTGCGGTTGCCCATCTAATTCAACCAATACACCTGCAAGTTTTTGTTTATTTATATAAATATCGTTAGGCCATTTAAGCTCTACGTCAATTTGGTATAACGCTTTAATTGCATCATAAACAGCAAGGCCTACCGCAATTGATACACCCATTGCAGCTTGAAGCCCGTCATCTAAGCGCCAAAAGTAACTGTAATACAGATTAGCGCCAAATGGGGATTGCCAAACACGGCCGCGTCGGCCGCGCCCTGCTTGCTGCATTTCAGCAACAATAACAGCACCAGACTCAAGCGCTGTTTTAGCCTGTATACGGCGCATAAGCTCGCTGTTGGTCGAATCAATAATAGGGTGTACTTCTACATCGGCAGTATTAGCACCTAGCGCTTTGTAGTGCTGATCAATTTGTGTTTTATTTAAAAGGCCCACCTGACTATTCAAACAGTAGCCTTTGCCAGTCACTTTAAAAATATCCAAGCCCATTTCTTGTAACGTTTTGATATGTTTACTCACCGCAGCTCGGCTAATTCCTAGCTTTTCACCCAAGCCTTGGCCAGATACAAAGCCCCCTTGGTTAAGTGCATTTAAAATAGCGAGTTTGTTTCCATCAGGTGCTTTCATTGCTCAGGCTCCGCGTTAATATGGCATTCGCTGCGCGCATCTATTAAACGTACCTCGTGTTCTAGCATAATGTTGTAACGTGTATAAACCACTTGCTGAATGTGTTTAATCATATTTATTAGGTCACCACCTTCACTATTTCCGTGATTCACAAGTACTAATGCTTGTTGTTGATGCACTTCTATACCGGCCTCGCGGTGCCCTTTTAAACCACTTTGATCGATTAGCCAACCTGCCGCGACCTTGTGATGACTTTGCCCATATTCGTAATGAGGTAAATCTGCAAATTGCTTTAATAGTTCAGCTAACTGCTGGTTGGTTATTATTGGGTTTTTAAAAAAGCTACCCGCATTGGCAAGTGTATATGGGTTAGGTAATTTGCTATTGCGCGTTTTTATAACCTGATCGAATACTGCTTGCGGGGTAATGCTTGAGAGCTGTTGCAGGGGGCCATAACTTAATACTGGTTGCCATTTTTTTGGGAGCGCTAAATGCACTTGCGTGATCACCGCTTTATTTTTGAGAGCATTTTTAAATATTGAGTCTCTGTAAGCAAATTCACATTGCTCGTTATTTAGTGAATGCATAGTTTTAGTGGTTATATCAAAGTACTCTACCAACTCAACAAATTTAGCTATCTCAACGCCATAAGCACCAATATTTTGTACCGGTGATGCGCCAACAGTGCCCGGTATAAGTGCTAGATTTTCAAGCCCGGGTATATTTTTCTCTAATAAATAACTGACTAGTTGATGCCAGTTTTCGCCTGCAGCAATACTTATTAGTGTGTCGCTCTCACGCTCGGTGATTTTAATACCTTTTAAGGCTATTTTTATAACCGTACCCATGTAGTCATTTAAAAATACGGTATTACTGCCCTCGCCTAGCAAACAAAACGGTGCACTAAAACTTTGCGTTTTAAGTTGCTCAAGCTGAGTAATTTCAACAAAATTTTGGCATTGGCTGTTTAATGCGAATGTATGTAAGGAGTGTAATGAATGCGCCACAAAGCTCTCTAAAAATACCGGTAACTAATCGCAATAGTTTACCTCATCGTCGCAAATGTGGCACTAGATTGTAAAAATCACTCAACCCACCGTGTCAATCGTGATATAAAACCAGCACTTTTTTATTTGTGTTCAGAGTAATGATGAAAATTAAACCTCTTTTTTTAAGCCTCGCTATGGCGGGTATGTGTTCGCAAGCAATGGCTAATGCGATTGACCAAAACTCGTATGCTAACCTTGATGATGTTGTTACTACTCACTTAAACCTTGATTTAGATGTCGACTTTGCCGACAAGCAGTTAGAAGGTTTTGTGGAGCATACTCTTCAGTGGAACAACAGCAAAAGTAGAACTCTCGTACTTGATACCCGCGACTTAGACATTGATAAAGTAATGTACAAAGATCAAAGTGGTAACTGGAAAAAGGCGACTTTTGATTTAGCTAAGCGAGATGACGTTAAAGGTTCAAAGCTTACTATTGTGTTTAAAAACCAAGCTGAAGTAGTTCGTATTTACTACAACAGTCGTCCAGAAGCATCTGGCCTGCAATGGTTAACACCAGAGCAAACGGCAAGTAAAACGCATCCATTTATGTACAGCCAATCGCAAGCAATTCATGCACGTAGTTGGATCCCAGTGCAAGATACACCCGCAATGCGTGTAACTTACTCTGCACGAATTCATACACCAAAAGATATACGTGCTGTAATGAGTGCCGACAACAAAGATGCACTTTATAAAGATGGCGACTACATTTTTGATATGCCACAAGCAATTTCACCTTACCTAATTGCTATTGGCGCAGGTAACTTAGAATTTAAAGCAATGTCGCACCAAACGGGCATATTTGCTGAGCCTACAATTTTAGATGCCTCAGTTGCTGAATTTGACGACACCCAAGCCATGATCGACAAAACAAACGCTATGTACGGCGAATATGCATGGGGTCGCTACGACTTATTAATGCTACCGCCAAGTTTTCCGTTTGGTGGCATGGAAAATCCACGCTTGTCATTTATTACTCCAACGGTTGTTGCCGGTGATAAAAGCTTAGTTAACCTTATTGCCCATGAGCTTGCTCATTCTTGGTCAGGTAACTTAGTAACTAACGCAACGTGGGAAGATTTATGGTTAAACGAAGGTTTTACCTCGTACGTTGAAAACCGCATTATGGAAGAAGTATTTGGTCGTGACCGTGCGGTTATGGAACAAGCACTTGATTCAGCGTCTTTACGCGCACAAATTAAAACAATTGATGCACCAGATACACGCCTTAATTTAAAACTTAATGGCCGCGACCCAGACGATGCGTTTAGCTCAGTGCCTTACACTAAAGGTCAGTTATTTTTAATCTATCTAGAAAACAAGTATGGCCGCGATAAGTTTGACCCGTTCGTAAAAGCGTACTTTAAAGAGTTTTCGTTTAAATCACTTACTACCGCGCAATTTGTTACTTACTTAAAAGCTAATTTAATTGAGAAGTACCCTGGTGTTGTAAGTATGGATAAAGTAAACGAATGGATTTTTGAGCCTGGCTTACCAAGTGATGCGCCAAACCCTACTTCTGATGCATTTGATAAAGTAGATACTGCAACAGCAGCATGGTTGAAAGGCGACACAACAGCAGCTCAACTACCAACGGCTGATTGGTCTGTACATGAGTGGCTACACTTTTTAAATAACTTACCACGCGATTTAAGCATAGAGAAAATGAGCGAGCTTGATAGTGAATTTAACCTAACGCAATCAACTAACGCTGAACGTGCGTTTGCTTGGTTTATGCTAGCAGTAGGTAATGGTTATCAACCAATTTATCCTGCGCTTAATAAGCACTTATCAGGTATTGGCCGTCGTAAGTTAATTGTGCCGTTATATAAATCACTTATCACTAACGGTAAAAAAGACTGGGCACAAAGCGTGTACTTAAAAGCACGCCCTGGGTATCACCCTCTTGCGCAAGGTACTATTGACGCATTATTTGAATAAATAGTGTTAACTAGAAACTAAAAAGGGCCAAATTTGGCCCTTTTTGTTTTTCTGTTATTTTACTTTGTTACTTTTTCTAAAAAAGCTTTACGCTCTGTAGTTGTGGCTTGTTGCCACCAAAAATCAAGCATTTGCGGCGCACTTGGCATGCCTTTACCTGTAATTGGTGCTATCGGCTTTATTGGCTGACTAGGACGTGAGGGTCCTGCAGGCATTGTATTTTGCATTACCGGTTTATTGCTTGCTAGCTGCGTGTTAGAAATAACACTTAAAGGCTTAGCAACAGCGCTACTTTTTGCTTTTAAACTAACTTGTGGTGCTTCTGCAAATACTTTTGCAGATACTGAATTTTCAGCACGATTAAAAACTAAGGTATAATCTTTACCTGCTTCAACAGTTACACTTACCCAAAATGGTTCCGACTCCACAACTTCATGCGTGTCATAATCATCTTCATATAAATCGGTGTACTTTAGCCTAAGCTGATAAGTTCCGGGGGCAAGCTCTACATCATCAATACGACTAAACAAAGAGCTTTCTAGCATTTTATCGCCCACTTGCAGTGGTACAAATTCTTCTGGAAAGTGAATATTCTCAGCATTAGCCGAAAAACTAAGTAGTAATGCAACTGCACTACTTATTAAAATTGGTTTAAGCATATTAACTCCTTTATTTGATTTCAGTTTGACACTGCTTTGAAAGTTTGTCATTAGTGAGCTTAAAATTCACAACACTTAATTAGGAACACACTATGAGCCAAGAAACTATTTTTACCAAAATCATTAATCGTGAAATTCCAGCAGATATTATTTACGAAGATGAAAACACTCTCGCATTTAAAGATATAAACCCACAAGCGCCATTTCATGTGTTAATTATCCCAAAAAAAGCAATTGCTACTATAAATGATATAAATCCTGAAAACTCACATTTAGTAGGCAACTTATACGTAGTTGCAGCTAAATTAGCTAAGCAACATAATTTTGCTGAAGACGGATACCGCGTAGTTATGAACTGTAACGAACATGGTGGGCAAACTGTTTATCACATACATTTACACATGCTTGGCGGTAAAGAAATGGGCTGGCCACCTTATCAAAATGTAAAAAAAGTAAAATAATTAAAAGTTTTTATTAAATTGTTCCACTCAATTAATTAGTTACAAATGTTATGATTTTTCATAGTTATAAAGAATAAATAGTTACTTATTTGCAACATTTTGTGTTTAAATAATCGTAATATCGTATTTGTTATTGAGTACATCAGCGATTTTCTAATACAAAAGGTGTGGAAGTCGTGGTAAACTTAGTCAGTCAGCTTTATAAAAGAGTATAAAAAACATGAGCAGTTCAGCCTTTTTGTTATTAGATCAAGAGCCAATTAACACTATTGGTATTAACGTTTTAGAACCTTTGTTAAAAACGCAAGGCCTTGACGTAACCACAGGTACTAATATTTTAGACATACCTGAAGGGACTCGACTTTTGTTTATTGAAACATCAAGCAAGGATGCATGGGGAAAACTAAAAGAACAACTAGTAAACCTACGTATTAAATGCGATATCATATTATTTAATTTAGACGAAAACCCTGAACTTGCTAATCGTGCATTGTTAAGCGGTATTCGTGGCGTATTTTACACAACAGATAACGCCGATGTATTAATGAAAGGTATTCGCTTACTACTTGAAGATCAACTTTGGTACCGTCGCGATATTATGTGTAATGCATTAAATCGTATGCTGCAATTTAATAAAGATGCGCTGCATAAACTAACCGAAGGTGATATTGAGCCTGTTAAACTTACTAAGCGAGAAAAAGCAATAATCTCACTAATGAGTAAAGGTTCGAAAAATAAAGAGATCGCAGAAGATTTAAGTATTAGTCCACATACTGTTAAAACACATTTATACAGTGCATTTAGAAAAACTAAATGTCGTAACCGTATTGAACTTCTATCGTGGGCACAACAAAATATCCCTGATGAAATTCGTTAATCAAATATTTAGTTTAAATTTAAAAGCAGACACTTAGGTGTCTGTTTTTGTATGCGCTATATACTTCTCTAATAACAATTAGCTTAATTAAGTAATCTGTTTTGAGGATTGGTATAAGTGTATACTTTTGATAACTTTAGTTTAATAGCTACTTTGCTGGAATATTAATGCTCGACTCCTTCACTCTTTATTTTGCCAGCATCGCCATCATGGTCGTAATGACCTTACTTAACTTTTTGACATGGCGAACAAACAAACAAATATCGGGCACGCTGCTATACATTTTTTATCCCATATTGCTATTAGGCTCTGTTATTGGCTTTACTCTTGTTGGTGATACACATAATTTAGTAATTATTAGCGCTGCCAGTAGCATGATGTTTGCCGCATCAATAGTGCACTGCCTTTCACTTAGTCAGTTTTTAAATTATCGCGGTATTGGTTTTAAATTACTCTGCTCAGTGACCGCTTTTTGCACTGTAATGCTTGGCTATTACACCTTTTTTGACCCATCTTTACACGAAAGAGTGATTGCATCCGATATACAACACATAGCAGAAGCCGGTTTTTTACTGTTTATATTTATTAAGTGTGCACGCAAACCCTATCCTAATGGCAGTATTGTATACATAACCATTTTAACGCTTGTTGCTTTAAGCTTTATTGGCCGCTCGTTATTTATGGATAACATTGAACAAAAAAATCTTTTAGTAAACGGCTGGTTTAGCTCTTTGCTATTTTTAAATGGCGTAATTGCACCCATGTTTTATGCTGCAGGTATGGCGTTATTATGTAATGAGCGCAGAGAGCAGCACCTCAATAAATTAGCCGATAAAGCACAAAAAGATTTAGAAATACGCGGGCTCTTTTTATCAACTATAAGCCACGAAATTCGCACCCCGCTAAACGGTATTTTAGGCAGCGCCCAACTTGTTATGAACCAAACAAGTGATACCCGCAATAAAGCCTATTGCGAAGCGATTATAAATTCTGCCGAATCACTTAACTTATTGGTAGATAAGGTCCTTGATTACGCGAGCCTAGATCAAAGTGACGAAGCGCTTTACGAAGAAGATGTAGAGTTTAAAACATGGCTTAATAATTTATGCTTATTACTCAGTCCTCTCGCCGAGCAAAAGCAACTCAAGTTTGAACTAATATGTAATATTCCTGAGCAAGCCTGTTATTACTGCGACCAGCAAAAACTTAGGCAAATAATTATTAATTTAGTGGGTAATGCCATTAAGTTTACAGACCACGGAACCGTTAAAATTCAGGTTGATTTAGTATTAGAAAAACAACTTGAGCACACTATAAAAATTAGTGTCAAAGATTCAGGGCCAGGTATAGAAAATGATGAGATAGCCTACTTAACAGAACCTTATGTACAAAGTAGTGCAGGAAAAGAAAAAGGCGGAACCGGCCTTGGTTTAGCTATTACCAGTCGCCTGCTTGAAAAGCTCAGTAGCCGACTCGAAATAGCCAGCCAGCTTGGTACTGGTAGTGTATTTAGCTTTACCGTTACTTTTACTTTAGGTGAATTAAGCCTTGTAGAGCAGCGCCATCAAACTAAAGATTACTTAACAGGTCTTGATGTACTACTGGTTGAAGATTTAGATTTAAATCAAAAAATTGCTATAGAATTTATGGCCGACGATGAGCACAAAATTAAGCTCGCAAAAGATGGGAAAAGCGCCATAGAGCTCATGCAAGCTCACCACTTCGATGTTGTTTTGCTTGATATGAACCTACCTGATTTAACAGGCCAAGAAGTACTTAAACGTCTAAAACGCATTGATCATAAAAATCAACGAACTCCAGTACTCGCATTTACTGCAAGCCTTAGCCCTGACGAAGTAAAAGAATATTTAGAATTAGGAATAAAAGACATTGTAGGCAAGCCTATTAAGCACGAAAAGCTTCGCCAAGCACTTAGCGACTCTCAATCTAATCAAACTGCGAGTATTGCAGTAGAGCTTATTGATACGTTGTATGACAAAACAGCGGCCGAAACACTCACCAGCTCGTTTAGTGAAGATGAAGTATCGTCGATTTATAATGAGTTTGTGCTTTCGGCGCGTAACAAGCTAATTCGCTGTCAAAAGCTTATTGATCAACAACCAGAGCAATGCATTAAGCTTTTACATCGCCAAGCAAGTACCGCTCTGCAACTTGGTTTTAATCGCTATGGTATTGAGCTTAAAAAAATAGAGCGCCGTTTACTCGATAAAAAGCCACATAACGACATGCTTGATGAAGCGCTAGATCTGTGGCAACGCAGCTTAGAGCAATATTTAAAGTTTGTGCGTGGGCAGTTAGAGTAATAGTGAATTAGCTTTAAAATAGCTAATTATTAGCCTCTTCCATATTTATCATCAAATCGCTCTATATCGCTTTCATCAAGTACAGCACCGGTTTGCACTTCAATGACAATTAACGGCTCTTTTTGATTATTAGCCAAGCTATGAATTTGTTTTGCGGCGATATAACACGATTGGTCGTGCGTTAGCGAATACGCTTGCTCATCAATACACACATCTGCAATACCCGAAACCACAACCCAATGTTCAGCACGATGCTGATGGCGCTGCGTCGAAAGCTTAGCACCGCTGTTAACAGTAATTTTCTTAACTTTAAAGCCAATGCCTTCAACCAAAGTACGGTAATTCCCCCACGGGCGAAAAACCACTTGATGATGATTAAGTTTATCAGCCTGTGTTGTAGCAATTTTCTTAAGCAACAAAGGCAGAGAATCTAGCTCATTTTGGTTTGCAATTAACGTGGCATCATGAGTATGAATAATTGCTAAATTGCTTACTCCAAGCATGGCAATAGTGTGTTCAGCCTCGTTAATAACTAAGTTATTAGTGCTTTTTTGAGCCATATAATTAGCATTTAAACTATTACCGTTTTCATCTTTTTTTGTAAGCGCATCAAGGGATGAAAAACTACCTACATCACTCCATTTTAAATCAACAGGCATAACAACTACGTTATTACTGCGCTCTAAAATGGCGTAATCAATTGAATCGCTTGGGCAGTGTTCAAGCGCACTGTTGCTTGGGCGGGTAAACCCTAAATCTTTAGTAAATTGTGCTGCTGCAGCGACACTCGTTGCTATTTTTGGCGCAAACCGCTCGAGCTCTTTTAAATAGGTCGCTGGGGTAAATAAAAACATCCCGCTATTCCAGCTATAACTACCTTGAGCTAAATAACGGTTCGCTGTATCTAAGTCAGGCTTTTCTTTAAATTGAGCAATATCGTAACAACCCGTTCCAGCAATAGCCGCGCCTTGTTTTATATAACCATAACCAGTATGCGGCTCTGTAGGAGTAATAGAAAATGTAACTAGCTTTCCTTGCTCAGCAAGTTTTACAGCTTCAGGGAGCTTAGCCGTTAATACATCAAAGTTTTCAATATGATGATCGGCAGGCATCACTAATAGCGGACCGGTAATCCCATTTTGCAGTGCATAGTGGGCGGCTAATGCGATGGCAGGCGCGGTATTTTTACCTTTGGGTTCGAGTAATAATGCAGTAGGAATTGAGCTTTCAGCTTGCTCGGCGGCAATAAATCTGTGCTGTTCGTTACACACTAAAATAGCATTATCAAACAACTCATTAGAAACACGCGCCAATGTACTTTGCAGCAATGACGTGTTTTCATTTAGTAGTGGTAAAAATTGTTTAGGCATTGCTTGGCGAGAAAGCGGCCACAAGCGAGAGCCTATGCCACCAGCTAAAATTACAGGAGTGATTAAAGTGTTCATGATGTATATTAGCCGCCAACAAAAATATCAGCGACTATTTTAACACTTTATTGGCTCTGCGCTAAATTAACGTGTTTATACTAATGTAAAAGGGTCTGCATCTAAATAGGCAGGAAACGCTGCTTTAAACTCATCCAGTGGCGATTTTTCAAGCGTGATAGTAACTAGTTGCTCTGCGTCATCTTGCGCTTTAGTTAACGCATCGCCTTTGAAGTCGTATACTGCGGTACCGCCATTGTGCGCCACACCATTACCGTCGTCACCCACACGATTAACGCCTACTACGTAACACAGGTTTTCCATTGCACGCGCCATAAGTAACGTATCCCAAATATGGCGGCGCACAGCAGGCCAATTTGCTACGTTTATCATTACATCGTAGTCGTTATTATTACGTTGAAATACCGGAAAGCGCAGGTCGTAACATACTTGCGGTAATAGTTTAAAACCATTGATTTCAAAAACTTTGCGCGCTTGCCCTGCTACAACGTAATCGCCCTCGCTGCCTAAGCGAAATAAATGGCGTTTATCGTAATAACTCACCTCTCCATCGGGCTTTACCCAATAAAACCGATTCGCTTTTTTATCACCTTGTGCAACAAGTACCGAACCTGCAATAACCGCATTATGTTTATGAGCCTGCGCCTTTAACCACGTCAGTACTTTACCGTTTTCTGGCTCTGCACAATCTACATTAATAGCAAAGCCAGTCGAGAATGTTTCGGGCAGCAAAATAAGATCGGGCCGATGCGTAATTGCCTCAAGCTGCTTATTAAACATGGCTAAATTAGCATCTTTATCAAGCCAATAAAGCGAGCTTTGCAATGCTGTAATGGTTAAAGTTGACATAATATTTGCGCAGCCTCTATGAGAGTGTTGTCGTTTTTAGCAAAGCATAAACGAATTACTTTGTCGGTTGGTGGATTTTGATAAAAAACACTTAACGGAATAGCCGCAACACCGGCTTGCTCAACTAACCAGTGGCAAAAATCAACATCGTTTAAATCCGATACATCGCTGTAATCTAACAATAAAAAGTAAGTGCCCTGGCTAGGTAAAATTTTAAAACGGCTGTTACTTAAATGACTCGCTAATAAGTCGCGTTTTTGCTGATAAAACCCACTTAGCTCATCTATATGCTCGCCTTGCTGCTCGAGCATATCGGCAAGCGCATGCTGTGCGGGGGTAAAACTTGAAAACGTAACGTACTGATGAATTTTTCTAAATTCGACAGCTAAATCTGCAGGTGCAATACAGTAACCCATTTTCCAGCCCGTGCTGTGAAACGTTTTACCAAAACTCGATACAACAAAGCTTTTGGCAAATAATTCATCATCGCGTAATACGCTTAAATGCGGTTGTTCATCAAACGTAATGTGCTCATATACCTCATCGCTTATTACATACAAATTGTGAGTACTAACTAACTCTTTAAGCGCTTTTATATCTTGTGGCTGTAATATTTTACCGCTTGGGTTATGAGGCGTATTAATAATAATTGCACGGGTATTTTTAGTAATTGCTTGGCTTACTACTTGCCAATCAATAGTGTAATTTGGCGCACTTAAAGCAATGTGTACCGACTTTCCACCAGCGAGTTCAATTGCCGGTTGGTAAGAGTCATATGCAGGGTCAAATACAATCACTTCATCACTGGGGCGCACAATTGTTTGAATAGCCACAAACAATGCCTCTGTTGCACCTGAGGTAACAGTAACTTGATCAGCTGCGTTTATATCAGCTGCATATTTGCGCTTTGCTAAATCAGCAATTTGTTGCTGTAATCGTGGTACACCACTTGAAGGTGAATATTGATTAACGCCCTGCTGCACATAATAATTTAACTGCGTTTTTAAAAGATCAGGAGCATCAAACTCAGGAAAGCCTTGAGAGAGATTAATTGCCGAAAACTCATTAGCCAACCCGCTCATTTGGCTAAATATACTAACGCCTAAATTTGGTAATTTACTTTCAAACACGTGATGCCCTTAATGATGGTTTTGCGCTTAAAGCGATGCTATCATTGCTTAAAACAGAAGTATAGCCGTCTAAAAACAATTAACTTTACGCTCATTAGTGAGGAATGTATGCAAAACAATACCGCTATTTCACAACTTATTGAAGCCGGAAAATGGGTTAGCCAAAAAGGCTGGGTACCCGCAACAGGTGGAAACTTTTCAGCTCGTACTAGCACTGGCTTTGTTGTTACAGCAAGTGGGCACGATAAAGGCTCACTGACGCAAGCGCATTTTTTGCAATTAGATCACCAAGGCGAGCGCCTAGCAGGAGCTGTAAAGCCATCGGCAGAAACACAATTACACCTAAGTTTGTATCAGCTTATACCTGATGCACAGTTTGTTTTGCATACTCATTCTGTAGCCGCCACCGTACTGTCGCAAATTACCCAAAGGCATCAGCTTGATTTAACAGGCTATGAAATGCAAAAAGCACTGAGCGGCTTTACTTCGCATTTAGAAACGCTGAGCATTCCTATTTTCGATAACGATCAAGATATTGACCGATTAAGCCTGCTGGTCAGTGACCATCATTTACATACACCTATAGAACATGGCGTACTTATACGTGGTCATGGCTTATATGCTGTAGGGCGCAATATTGATGAAGTTCGCCGCCACCTAGAAGCCTTAGAGTTTTTATTTAGTTGCGAACTAGAGCGCCTAAAAATAATAGGTATTCAAGCGGGAGTAACTAGATGATTAAAGCTATTTTAACCGACATCGAAGGCACAATAACCCGCATCTCGTTTGTTAAAGAGGTGTTGTTTCCTTACGCGGCAAAACAGTTACCTACCTTTGTACGTGCCAATGCTAATAAGCCAGATGTAGCCGAGCAAATTAGTGCCGTAAAAGCCTTTATCGAAAAGCCAAACGCCGATATAGAAGAAGTCATTAGCACTTTACTTACCTGGATTGATGAAGATAAAAAAATCACTCCACTTAAGCAGTTACAAGGCTTAATTTGGCAAACAGGGTATGAACACGGCGATTTTAAAGGTCATTTATACCCAGATGCATTTGATTTTTTACAAGCTCAACACAACAACGATATTACTTTATATGTGTACTCATCAGGGTCGGTAAAAGCGCAGCAGCTACTTTTTAAATACAGTGATTATGGTGACATTCGCAGCTTATTTACTGACTTTTTTGACACCAAAGTTGGCGCAAAACAAGAGCAAACAGCCTATAACACTATTGTTGATCTGTTATCGTTTAAAGCAGCAGAAATACTCTTTTTAAGTGATGTAGCCGGCGAGCTTGATGCCGCGCAGGCTGCGGGCTTAAAAACACTACATTTAATTCGTGATGGGCAAGCAAGCACTAAAGCACACCCTTATATTAATGACTTTAGCCAATTTAAATTGGAGCAATTAGTATGAGCCAATTAACAATATATGCCGACAACGATGCAAACAAAGCACTTGTAAGCACATCAAATGCTGATGATATTGCACAGCAACTAGCTAAAGTAAACGTACGTTTTGAACAGTGGCAAGCAAATGCAGATATTAATGAGCACACCACCCATGAGCAAATTATTAGTGCGTACAAAAACGATATAGATCGGTTAAAAACTGAAAATGGCTATCAAACAGTAGACGTTATATCTCTAGCTAAAGGTAATCTTGGCGCATCAGAGCTGCGCAAAAAGTTTTTATTTGAACATACTCATAGTGAAGACGAAGTACGTTTTTTTGTAAAAGGCCAAGGGTTATTTTGCCTACATTTAGGCAATAAGGTTTATCAGGTACTTTGCCAACAAGGCGATTTAATTTCAGTGCCTGAACTTACCCCACATTGGTTTGATATGGGAAGCGACCCTGAGTTTACTGCCATTCGCTTATTTAACAATACAGAGGGCTGGGTAGCAAAAAGCACTGACTCGTCTATTGCAGAGCAATTTCCCTTGCTCGATTAATAAAGCTCAGTGCACGCATGCCTAAACTATATTTTCTATAAGCGTATTTATGCTATTTGCAGGATGACTTCAATCACTTAACTCTGTAATATTATTTTAGCAATGCAGCTGATAAAGAGTAACTTTCTAATGGTGAACGAACAATATCAAAAGTCTAAACAACAACTAGCCTACTCACGTAAGCAAGTTGAAAAGGCTGGTCGTATTTTTCGTAAAAATGAAGGTGATTTTGACTTTGCAATAGAGGTTGTACAAAACTATCGTGCAGCACATTTATATCCGCTGACTATTATTAAAAACCTCGTATGGAAACATGTAAAAAAGCTTCATTTGCTAGAGTCGGCGACTATAGTTAGACGCTTAAAGCGCTTGCCAACTATTATAGATAAGTTACAAAGAGCCTCGTTAGATGGTAAAAGTGAAAACGCAATAAATCTGAAGCGAATGCACGATATAGGTGGCTGCCGAGTAATCTTAGATAATCTAGAGCATCTATATCAACTCAACGCCAGTTTAGACTCGAGTAGAGCAGTTCATAGCGTTAAATCATATGATTATATTGAAAACCCAAAAGCGACAGGCTATAGAGGTATTCATCGTGTTTATAAAAGTTATAACAATTTAGAATCTCACGATTATAAAGGCTTTCAAATTGAAGTTCAGTTGCGCACTAGGCTTCAGCACCTTTGGGCTACTACTGTTGAAATTGTAGATATTATTGAAAAAGAAACACTAAAAACTAATCCCCAAGCAGCCGACACAGATTGGAAGCGATTATTTTTTATCATGGGTGAGTTTCTTGCAGTCAAAGATGGTTCAAATCAATTAAGTTCACAACAATCGCAGGCCTTTGTTGATGAGCTTTCGGCACTAAATAAAAAGCTAGCCGCATTTCATAAGCTTGATGCATTTAATCGCGCATTCCAAGTTGACGAAATTAAAAATAAATCGAAAGATACAGGCTTTGCTTTACTCGTTCACAACACAGAAACACAAATGGGTCGAGTCTTTTTATATGCAGAGAATAAAAAGCAAGAAGCTCTAACACATTACGCCGAACAAGAAAAACAAACTCACAATAACGTGCTTCTGGTAGCAGGGAGCGACTTGAAATCAATAGAAAAAGCCTACCCCAACTACCTAAATAGTACCTCTGAGTTTCTTTCAGAATTCAGTCGCATATTATTGAGTTAGCTCTTTAAGTTTACCCATTAATACTTGTTGCTGGTCATACACACCCGTGTCTAACACCCACCCTGTAACCAGCTTTGCCGGCGTTATATCAAATGCAGGGTTATACACATTAGCATTAGTGGGCGCCCATAAAGCCTCACCAAAGCTACCGCTAACTCCGCGCACTTCTTGAGGATTACGTTGCTCTATTTCTATATCATCACCACAAGCGGTGTTGGTATCAAGCGTGGTAATAGGCGCAACTACATAAAATGGAATGTTATGAAAATACGCAAGTACGGCTAAATTATAGGTGCCCACTTTATTGGCAAAATCACCATTGGCAGCAATACGATCAGCCCCTACCACTATTTTATCCACCTTACCTGCAGCCATTAAACTCGCCGCCATATTATCGCAAATTAGAGTGTAAGGTATTTTCCAGCGCTCAAGCTCAAAGGCAGTTAAGCGACCGCCTTGTAATAATGGTCGTGTTTCATCAACCCACACATGTATGTTGCTATGCTTTTGCTGCGCTTTGTAAATAACACCTAGTGCAGTACCAATACCAGCGGTTGCAAGCGCCCCTGTATTACAATGAGTTAATACATTGTCGCCACTATTTATAAGTTCGGCGCCACGGTTTGCCATTCGCTCACACAGCTCAATATCTTCAATAAACAACCGCTCGGCTGTGGTAACAATACTGGCAACATAATCGCTTTGCGTTAAAGCTTTACGCAATGCCGCCATACAATGCATTAAATTAACCGCCGTTGGGCGAGTGGCTTCTAGCTCATTGATTGCTTTTTCAAGCTCACCTTTAACTACCCCTTGCTCAGCTAAATACGCCACTAACAAGCTCGCGCTTAAACCAATAAGTGGAGCTCCACGTACTTTTAAACTAATGATCAGCTCTTTCATGGTTTCTACATCATGGCATTGATGCCATACCTGCTGGTGAGGTAGTAAATATTGGTCGAGCACACTAAGCGACCCGTTTTCGTATTTTACACTGCTTGCGATTAAATTTTGCATAATGCTTAAGGTATTAAAAATGCGTAACGTTATTTTACACCACTTTGAATAACTCTCAAGTTGGACTTGTAGACATCTAAACATTTAAAGGTATAGAATGCTTAAAAGCTGATTTTTGAGATTTAAACCATGACTAACTATGTTGCTTTTAATGCACAGCGCGCTATCGATTATGTATCGACATTAATTGAATCTAAACAATGTAATTTTTTTGCTCCCGGACAAGCCTTATCGGCATATGAGTTTGGTGATGGCAATCTTAATTTAGTATTTAGAATTACTGATGAGCAAAACAATAGTGTTATTTTAAAGCAAGCTCTGCCTTATGCGCGTTGCGTGGGTGAGTCGTGGCCATTAACGCTTGATAGAGCTCGTATAGAAGCACAAGTTTTGCTTAATCACGGGGCTATTTGCCCAACTTATACTGCTAGGGTTTTACATTATAGTGAAATGCAAGCACTGACTATTTTAGAAGATTTAGGTAATTTACAAATACTGCGAACTGCACAAAATAATGCTGAGCAATTTCCTAAATTGGCGCAGCACGTAGCGACCTACTTAAGCCATACTGGTTTTTATAATTCAGATTATTATTTAACCGCACAAACTAAAAAAGCACTCGTTAGCCAATTCACTAATCCTGAGCTTTGCCAAATCACTGAAGACTTATTTTTTAGCGATCCGTACATTGAGCACGAACGCAATAACTACCCAAAGCAACTACAAAGCGAAGTTGATGCAATACACAAAAACAGCGCATTAAAGTTAGAAATAGCAAAATTAAAAGCTAATTTTTTATCTAACCCGCAAACATTACTCCATGGTGATATGCATAGCGGCAGTATTTTTGTTGATTGTAATAATACAAAGATGATCGATCCTGAGTTTGGTTTTTTTGGTCCTGCTGGGTTCGATATTGGCTCTTTTATTGGCAATTTACTTTTAAATTACTGCGCACAATACGGGCATATTGAAGATTTTGTGGCTCGTCGTAATTACCAAACCCACTTATTAAGCACCCTTGTTGAATGCTATACCTTATTTGAACAGCATTGGCTTACGCTTATAAATGAGCACACTACTGATAATGCGCTAAAGGTTACAGGCTACGGTGAATACTTTATAAAAGGGGTGCTACAAGACGCCATTGGTTACTGTGGTGCTGAGTTAATTAGGCGCACCATAGGGCTTGCACATGTAACCGATATAGATAGTATTGGTGATGATAAGGCGCGTCTTATAGTGCAAAAACAAACATTAGCACTAGGCGAGCAACTTATTTTGAATGCCCACATGTGCAACAACAAAGAAGCATTTTTTAGTTTATTAATAAGCCAATTAAACTAAAAAACACTAAAAAAGGCGCTATTAGCGCCTTTTTTAGTTAGTTAAAAACTTACTTATAGTTTTCGTAAATTTTATCGAGCGGTTCTGATAAACCACTTTCTTGCACTATACGTACATGTTCACGTTTTAATTCGCGTGCACTAGTCACACCACAAGAATGGGCTATTAGCCCAGCTCCGTAATGAATGTATTTATTATAGTTAGCTACTCGTTGCGCTTTATCAGCTACATTTAAACCGCGTTGCAAACGCTCGTTATGCGTAGTGATCCCGGTCGGACAGGTATCTTTATTACATTGCATTGCCTGAATACAGCCCAGTGCAAACATATGCCCTCGAGCCGATACAACAAAATCAGCACCGAGCGCTAACGCCCAAGCAACCTTTGAAGGAACAATTAATTTACCTGAGGCGATTATTTTAATACGATCTCGCAGCCCATGTTTTTCAAGCATATTAACTACAAGCGGTAAACTTTCGCGCAGTGGTAAACCCACTGAATCCATAAGCGGTTGTGGTGCTGCGCCCGTACCACCATCAGCACTATCTATGGTAATAAAGTCAGGCGCGGACTCTATACCACGGTGGTTTATTTCAGCGAACAACGTTTCTAACCATCCGTAAGCACCAATTACCGCTTTAAAGCCTGTAGGTTTACCTGTCGCGTTACGCACAGTGGCAATCATATCGAGAATATCGGCTGGGTTTTTAATTTCAGGATGACCATTGGGGCTAATAGAATCTTGCCCTTCTGGTATGCCCCTAATTTTAGCTATTTCGGCGTTAACTTTGCGCCCTGGTAACATACCGCCTTTACCTGGTTTTGCACCTTGGCTCATTTTAAGTTCAAACATTTTTACTTGTTCGTGAGCCGCTATTTCTTTTAGTTTTTCGGTACTTAAATTTCCATGCTCATCTCGTGCACCATATTTAGCTGTACCAATCTGAAACACTAAATCGGCACCACCTTCTAAATGATAAGGACTTAATCCCCCTTCACCGGTGTTCATCCAACAACCCGCTAGTTTTGCCCCTTTTGATAAGGCTCGTACAGCTGGCTTTGAAAGCGCACCAAAACTCATACCAGATACATTGAATAACGAGTTGGTCGTGTAAGGTGTTTTACAGTATGGACCCAAAGTAACATTACTCGGGTCGAGCGCTTCTTCGTCTAAAGTAGGAAATGCACAGTTCATAAACATAACCGTACCTGTTACTTCTAAGCTTTGCGTGGAGCCAAATGCAGCCGTACGGTCAACATCTTTTGCTGCACGATAAACCCAACTACGCTCTGCGCGGTTAAACGGCATTTCTTCTCTATCTTGAGCAAAAAAGTACTGTCTAAAAAACTCACCTTGGCGTTCAAAAAAATATCGAAAGCGACCAATAACAGGGTAATTACGTCTAATTGCATGCTTGGTTTGTGTTACATCTCGAATATAAAAAACGACAACGATTAAAACCAATAACCCTAAAACAACAATAAACATACTTGCAAATACATCAATACTAAACATTATAAAATTACTCACCCAAGGCCCCTTGATGACTGTTTTTAAAATAAAAAAGTGCTATATCACCAAAATGACATAACACTTTTATTTGTTCAAGGCTTTAACTGCCTTATATCTAATTCTGTTGTTTAGCTAACTCTGCTTTTATATATAAACGCACTTGCGTTTCAAGTACCGATAAAGGCACTGAACCATGGCGTAATATTTGATGATGAAATTCACGAATATCAAAGCTTTTTCCTAGCGCTTGCTCTGCTTCAATGCGTAAACGCTTAATAGTAAGCTCACCTATTTTGTACGAAAGCGCCTGTGCAGGCCATGTAATATAACGATCGGTTTCGGTTTTAACGTTATGCAACGAAAGCGCTGTATTTTCGCTCATAAAGTTCATGGCACGCTCGCGACTCCAGCCATACATATGCATACCTGTATCAACAACTAAACGCGCTGCTCGCCACATTTCATACGTTAAACGACCAAAACGGCTATATGGGTCTTGATAAAAGCCGGCTTCTAAACCTAAATATTCAGAGTAAAGCCCCCAACCTTCGCCAAATGCCGAGAGGTAAGCATCACGGCGATAGCTCGGCAGATTTTCAAGCTCTGCATTAAGTGATATTTGTAAATGATGGCCAGGCACGGCTTCGTGCAGCGTTAATGCTTCTAAAACATACAAAGGGCGCTTATCTAAAGCGTAAGTATTTACCCAATAATACCCTGCTTCATCATCTCGATTAGAGCCTGAATATCGACCGGTTGTGTATTTAGGTGCAATACTAGCCGGTACAGGTGCTACACCATAAGGTTTGCGCGGTAAGGTATGAAATAATTTAGGCAGTTGTGCATCCATTTTTTTAGCAATATAAGATGCTTCTTTTAAAAGTTGCTCTGGTGTTGTGGCGTAAAATTGTGGATCAGTGCGTAAAAAGTGGATAAATTCGGCAAACGTGCCTTTAAAACCTACCTCTGCTATTACGTTTTCCATTTCACTACGAATTCGCGCAACTTCTTTTAAGCCAAGTTCGTGAATCTCTTTTGGTGTCATGTCGGTAGTGGTGTAATGCTTAGCACGGTTTTTATAAAAAGCTTTGCCATTAGGGGTTTCTGAAATACCAATACTTGTGCGAGCGCCCGGTTGGTATTGCTGCGTAAAAAACACTAAGTAATCTTTATAAGATTTTATAACCTCTTTTTTTATAATGATTTTGGCTTTTTGTTGTAGCGCTTTAAATTCACTGTCGCTCAAACCCGCTGTATTAGTTAAAAAAGGTTTATAAAACTCAGATGTAGTTACATCGTCAACAATGTAGGCATTAATTGAATCTTCATAACCTTCTAATACAGCTCTAGGTTGAGTAAGCCCTGTCTCAAGCCCTTTTTTCATCCAATACATGTTTTGCTCAAAAAAGCGTGGAACTTGCGCCAATCGTGCAAGATACACTTGGTAATCTTCCGGTTTTTTATATTTAGAGCTATTTATTATGTACGACAAACCAGAATGAAACCCATATTCAGAGGTGAGCGGCATATAGTGCGCATTAAATACATATTCATCGACACTGTTTTGTACTTGAGCTCGAATAATATCGAAGTTAATTTGATTTTCATCGCTTAGCTTTTCAATATTAATAGTGTCTAATTCAGCAAGTAATCGCGTTTTATTTTTATATTCTTGCGCTAAAAATTCAGGGGATAAATTTGGCAATAAATAACCTTCAACACCACCTACACTATCGTAAGGGTTAATGCTTTCTCTATAATCAACAATACTTTGCGCTACTTTAGTAAATTGTTGATCTGAATTTTGCATGGTCATTTGGCATGCACTTAATGAGCACAAAACCGTGATACCAAATAAAGATTGGCGAAGTGGCTTAATTAAAAAATGATTCATTATAATGTAACTTAGCAGTGTTATTAATTTCATAAAGCTATCGTAGGGTAAATAAATAGCAAGTAAATGAGACCAACCTCATAGTAACAATCCCTACTTATACCAAGTGTATTAATACGTTACATACATTAAATGAAGTAAAAACCAGCCTAATTGATGAGAAAAACAGCGATTAAGCTGCTAAAGCAAAATTTAAGTTCCCTAACTATCGTTTTTGCTTTTAAATAGCTCGGATAATGATTACTGTATAAAAAAATAATAAAAAGCTCGGACGCATAACCGCCTCATGGAATGAGATATTTTAAAATTTGCACTTATGCGTACTTAGTTGGTATTTAAAATGATGTTCCATGATTCCATGGCTATTGCACAAGAAAAAATGACCAAAGTGTGTGTTTTTTTAGAGCGCTATACGCTCCCACCTACGCCGCTGAATTATCAAGTTATTTATGCTTATACCAGTCAAACTAATCTCAAGCTAAATAAAGCTTTAGACCGTGCTATCGCTGTTGAAGACAATATAGATAGCGTTTTAATTGAACAACTACATTCTGAGTTTTTAAATACTGGCCACAAAGCGCAAGTCAACATGATTCAAAATGTTGATGGTGTTATAAACTCACTTTCTCAAAATTCTCAAGCTACTGAAAAGCAAATAATTCGCTTTGCGGGTCAAGTGAGCGAATGCGTACATTCGCTAGATGAGAACAACATAGAACAAAGCCGTCAAGCGCTTGAAGTTCTTCATAATCAAACCGCCGAATTACTCAACCAACATAAGCAATTTAAGCAAGAACTAAGCAAAGCCAAACAACTACACGAAAAAACACAAAAGCAGCTAACTCAACTTCGTAAACAGCATATTATTGATAGCCAAACAGGGCTTTATAAGCGACATTATTTAACGCAACAAACCCAAGTGTGGACTAATCAACAAAAATCTATTTGCGCAATAGCGATTCAAATAGACAACCTTGATCACTTTACTAAAAATTATGGTGATATTATTGGTGAAGTCATTTTGAGTAAAGTCGCTAAGCAAGTGCAAAAATATGTTTTTCAAAGTGGCTTACCTGGTCGCACAGCAAAAGATCAATTTACTGTTCTCCTCGCCGACATAGACCCAGATACAGCTAATGTTATTGCCGAAAAAGTACGAAATGGGGTCGAAAAGCTACGCTTTGTTAGTTCAAAAACAGGTATCAAGCTACCAAGTATTGGCTTATCACTAGGAATTGCTCAGCATCAACAAGAAGATGATTTTAATCAGTTAGCAAAAAAAGCATCTCATGCGGCTTTTAAAGCACGTTCATTAGGTCAAAGTAGTTACACTGCAGGGCAATAAATTACCTGATAAATCATATTCAAATTGCACCTACTGTGTACAATAAAGTACACTAACCTCTATTGTCACGATAGAGATTAATCATGAACGAAACCGAACAAAAGACCACGCATTTTGGTTATAAAACAGTAGCCGAGAACGATAAAGCTTCTATGGTTGCTGATGTATTTCACTCAGTAGCTGCAAAATACGATGTAATGAATGATTTAATGTCTTTTGGGGTGCATCGTTTATGGAAACGTCAAACTATTGCAAGCTCAGGTGTTCGTAAAGGCCATCATGTACTCGATTTAGCCGGCGGCACTGGCGACTTAACGGCAAAGTTTAGCCAATTAGTGGGCGAAACGGGTCAAGTTGTTTTGGGTGATATAAACTCATCTATGCTTAAAGTTGGTCGTGAAAAACTGCATAATCTTGGATTAGTGGGCAATATCGACTACGTACAAATGAATGCAGAAATGCTACCGTTCCCAGATAATAGCTTTGATGTGATCACTATTGCCTTTGGCTTACGTAACGTTACCGATAAAGACAAAGCATTACGCTCTATGTACCGCATTTTAAAGCCAGGTGGTCGTTTACTTGTTTTAGAGTTTTCAAAACCAGAGCATGACGTACTTAGTAAAGCTTACGATTTTTACTCATTTAATTTATTGCCTACAATGGGTAAGCTAGTTGCTAACGACAGTGAATCGTATAAGTATTTAGCTGAATCTATTCGAATGCATCCAGATCAAGACACGCTAAAAGCGATGATGGAAGATGCAGGCTTTGAGCAAACAACATACCAAAACCTCACAGGCGGAATTGTTGCGCTGCACCGTGGTTTTAAATATTAAGGCTAGCAGTTATGGCGCTTGAGAAAATAACAAAAAATAATAATGATGCAATGCCATCTGAATTTTTTATGTTACCTAATTTTGTACTTTCGCTTATTGAGCGTGTACTAAATCAAGCACTTAGCCTTGACCCACAATTATCTCAAAAGCTAAGCGCCGTTAAACATCAGCGCTTAGTGGTTGAAGTAAGAGATTGGCAACAAAGCATCCAACTTGTTTATAGCGCTGAGCAATTACACTTATACAGTGCTCAAAATAATGAAAACGCAGATTGTATGATCAGCGCAGACATAGACACGCTTTTAGCGCTTAAAAACCCAGCTATGCTTACCCAGTTAATTCGCCAAGATAAGCTCGACTTACAAGGCGATTTAAATATTGCGCAAACTTATAGCAATGCGTTTTCAGGCATTGATATTGATTGGCCTGAACAGCTCTCTAGATACATTGGCGATACCCCCGCTCAGCAGTTATATCTGCACTTAAAAAAACTAAAACAAAAAAGCAGCAAAACCAACACTAAAATAAGTACAATGCTTACAAGTTTATGCCAAGATGAGCTCGCAATTACTATTCACCCATTAGAACTTGAGCAATTTAAACAAAAAAATAGAGAACTCAAAGGCCAAGTCGCTGCTGTTGAGCAGCGTATAAATACCTTGTTAAACTCTTTTTCACCTTCAAACACCCGCTAAGGATTTTTTGTGTCGACTGCACGTTTGTATAACATCACCAAAACATTACTTAGCTATGGGTTAGACGAGCTAATTCCAAAACATAAGATCCCTTGGTTTGGTAAAGTAGCTCGTGGCAGTTTGTTTTGGCTGCGTAATCAGCACAAAGAAAAACCTGCAGGGCTACGCTTACGTTTGGCACTACAAGAGCTTGGTCCTGTTTGGATTAAATTTGGCCAAATGCTCTCAACTCGTCGTGACTTACTCCCTCATGATATCGCTTTAGAGCTTGCGTTTTTACAAGATCAAGTTCAGCCATTTGAAGGCGCACTTGCACAAAAAATTATAGAAAAAGCGTTAGAAATTAACGACATAAGTGAGTTGTTTAGTGAGTTTTCACAAATTCCACTGGCCTCAGCATCTATAGCGCAAGTACATACAGCAAAGCTTATTGATGAGCAAAGCATTGAGCAAGATGTAGTAATTAAGGTTATTAGACCCAATATTTACGAGCAAATTAATGCCGACTTAGCGTTAATGGAAAAGCTCGCTAAGGTACTTGCAAAAGTCCATAACGAATCAAAACGTCTACGCCCCGTTGAAGTGGTTAAAGAATACAAAAAAACACTCCTAGACGAGCTCGATTTAATGCGAGAAGGTGCCAATGGCATTCAACTAAAACGCAATTTTGAAGGCTCTGATTCATTATATATACCTGCAGTTTACAGTGATTACAGCCGTAGCAATGTGCTGGTAATGGAGCGTATTTACGGTATACCAGTGTCTGATACGGATGCATTGCTGGCGCAAAACACTAATATGAAATTACTTGCTGAGCGCGGCGTAGAAGTGTTTTTTACGCAGGTGTTTAGAGACAGCTTTTTTCATGCCGACATGCACCCTGGTAATATATTCGTCTCTCGCGAGCATCCTGAAAATCCAATGTATATCGGTATTGATTGCGGTATAGTTGGTACGTTAAGCAAAGAAGATAAACGCTATTTAGCTGAAAACTTTATCGCCTTTTTTAATCGTGATTATCGCCAAGTTGCACAGCTACACGTTGATTCAGGTTGGGTACCACCAGATACTAGCATTGAAGAATTTGAATTTGCAATTCGCACAGTTTGTGAGCCTATATTTAATAAACCTTTGGCTGAAATTTCATTTGGTCACGTGCTCGTAAATCTATTTAATACTGCACGTCGTTTTAACATGCAAGTACAACCGCAATTAGTATTGCTACAAAAAACCTTATTATACGTTGAAGGATTAGGGCGTCAGCTTTACCCGCAACTCGACTTATGGAAAACAGCCAAACCCTTTTTAGAAGATTGGGTGAAGCAGCAAGTTGGACCGCTATCAGTACTGAAGCAAATGTATGCTAACTTGCCATTTTGGGCTGAAAAAATGCCTGAACTACCTGATCTAATTTACCAAAATTTAAAGCGTGCACCACACGCTCATCAACCTCAAGAACAAAAGGTATCTCATAAACCTTTAATATTGAGTTTATTTGGTAGTGCTACAATGATTATGGCAACACTTTGTTATTTACAGCACGATTTAGTAGCTGCAAGCATTGCAATAGCCTTATCTGCTATTAGCTTTATTGCAGCATGGCGCAACGCATAAACTGAGTGCTATTTGCGCTATTGGGCGTATAATTAGTATTTAAAATATACATTTAACCGTTTTATATATTGGAGAAAACCATGGGTTTTGGTGGTATTAGTATTTGGCAATTATTAATTGTTTTAGCGATCATAGTTTTACTTTTCGGCACAAAAAAACTACGCGGTATGGGAGGTGATATTGGAGGCGCTGTTAAAGGCTTCAAAAAAGCAATGTCGGACGACACAGCGAGTGAGCAAGAAAAATCAGAGCAAATTCAACAATCAGAAAAAAGCACCGTTGACGACTCAACCAATACTGAAAAAAACAAAGATAGCAATAAGGTTTAATTAGTATGGGGATGTGGGAGCTTGTTGTTATTTTTATTGTTGGCTTAGTGGTGCTCGGTCCTGAGCGCTTACCTGTTGCTATTAGAACAGTGAGTAAATGGGTTAAAACCGCTAAATCACTTGCCAACTCGGTAAAAGCCGAAGTAAGTGAAGAACTGCGTATTCATGAACTTCACGAAAACCTTAAAAAAGCAGAACAACAAGAACTAAAAGACTTAAGCCCTGAGCTACAAAGTTCATTAACAGAGCTACAAAAAGCGGCTGAATCAGTTACTCACAGCTACAAAAAAACACAATCTGATACATCAAATAACCAACAATTTGATGAGAAAAAGTGAAATTTATTTCTCACTTTGTGGTCAACTTACTACATGGTATAAAAAATAATGGCTGAGGAAGTAAAATCGGGGTTTGTAGCGCATTTAATTGAGTTACGTGATCGGCTAATAAAAGCACTATTGAGCATTTTAGTTATTTTCATTGCCATAGTATATTTTGCGAATGATATTTACGCCTTTGTTGCACAGCCGTTAGTTTCGCATTTGCCAAGTACTGCGACTATGATTGCAACCGATGTAACAGCCCCCTTTTTTGCACCTTTCAAACTTACTTTATTTGTCGCTTTATTTGCGTCGATTCCGTGGATATTGCATCAAATTTGGGGCTTTATAGCACCGGGGTTATATCAGCACGAAAAAAAAATGCTCATGCCCATTCTCGCCTCAAGTATAATATTATTTTATGGCGGCATAGCTTTTTGTTATTTTGTAGTTCTGCCAATTATTTTAGGCTTTTTTACAAGTACCGGCCCCGAAATGATGACCCTTGCGCCCGACATAAGTAGCTATTTAGGGTTTGTATTAAAACTATTTTTTGCATTCGGTATCGCTTTCGAAATTCCAGTAGCTATTATGCTGCTATGCTGGAGTGGCGCAACAACAACAAAAAGTTTAAAAGAAAAGCGCCCTTATATCGTCGTGGGTGTTTTTGTAGTCGCGATGTTTTTAACACCGCCTGATGTTTTATCACAAACATTATTAGCATTTCCGATGCTTCTTTTGTTTGAACTAGGTTTAATTTTAGCAAAATTTTATACCGCCAAACCACAAAAAGAATCTGAGGAATAAAATGAAAAAACAACTACTCTCACTATTGGTTTTATTAAGTGCGCCTACTTTTGCTGCGCAAACTGAATTTAATACTCAAGCGTTACAGGCATGTAGCTTTATTGAAAATGACTTTAACCGATTACTTTGCTATGACAATACAATTGCTGGTAAATCACTAACAAAGCCAACAATAACAAAAACGCTCACTCCACCAACGGCTAACAATGTACCTCAAGTCGTAGTTGCTGCACCAATTCAAGCAAAGGCAAAAGCTGACGATTTTGGCTTAGAGCACAAAGAATCACAGGTAGAAAAAGAGACTGAAATTAAAGCTATGGTTACTTCAGTGAAAGAAGCAGCTTATGGCGAGTTAATTATTTCGCTAGATAACGGCCAACAATGGCGTCAAATTGGCTCTGACAGCATGCGTTTAAAAGAAAACGATACAATTGTAATCAGCCGTGGTGCATTCAACTCCTTTTTACTGAAACAAGACGGTAAAAACCGCTCTATTCGCGTTAAACGTACTAAGTAATGTCATATACGTTAATTGATGCTGGAGTTAACTTAACTAATCATCAATTTGATGACCAGCATTATGATGTAATTACCCGTGCAAGCGAAGCCGGTGTTACAAATATGCTTATTATAGGTTGTGATATTGCGAGTAGTCAGCAATCACTTGAACTTGCGATAAAACATCTCCAATATTCTACGGCGGGTGTCCACCCACATGATGCTAAATCGGCGACGAATGAATTAGAAGCACAATTAACTGCACTTGCAAACAATAAGCAAGTCATAGCGATTGGTGAATGCGGCCTTGATTATAACCGTGACTTTTCGCCTCGCGATGTACAGCGTAGTGTTTTTAGACGCCACCTAGCACTTGCCGAAAAATTAGATTTACCTGTTTACTTACATGAACGTGATGCAAGTGACGACATGCTAAGTATTTTAAAAGAGTTTAATATTCGCGGTGTACTCCACTGCTTTACGGGTAACTCAGCAGCTCTAAAGCAATATTTAGATTTAGGTCTGTATATTGGTATAACGGGTTGGGTATGTGATGAAAGGCGTGGTAAAGATTTACAACAACTAGTGCCTAGCATTCCTCTAGATCGATTATTAATAGAAACTGATGCACCATTTTTAATTCCACGAACAGTTAAGCTAAAACCTAAATCGCGTAAAAATGAACCCGCTCTGCTTCCTTATATTTGCCAAACAGTTGCGCAACTTTATCAAATAGATGAAGAAGTTGTGGCCCGCAAAACTACAGAAAACTTTTACAATGTTTTTGGTTTAAAGAGCTGCTAATGGCGTGCGCAAAAGCATTACTAAGTCTATTGATGCTTCTTTGCACTTTTTGCTCTTTCGCAAGCCCTGTAATAATAAAACATGATTTTAACTCCCAAAACATTAATAACCTGCATTACTCTTTTGAACCAACTTCGCTATTAGATGCACATCAAAGTAGCCATATACAGTGGCAAAAAAACACAGGTAAACCTCTTAATTTAGGACTAGAGCAGCGTTCTGTATGGATGAAATTTAAAATAAAAAACACGCTTAGTTATAATACCGAACAACTGTTGTCACTAAACAACCCTCTGCTAAACGACGTTCAAGTATATCAGTTACATAACTCGCAATTAATTTCTCACACCCAAATTGGCGATGCATACCCCCTTGATAAACGTGCGATTAAGAGTGAATCTTTATTAGTTAAACTAATTAGCCCTGCAAATAGCGAAACCATTATTATTATGAGAGTGACGAATAGCTCCGGCTTGCGAGTCCCTTTAACGCTGTGGCAACCAGAAGCTTATTTGGCACATAAAGGTAAACTTAATTTACTCTATGGCTTATTGATTGGTTTTATATTTTCTTTAGGTGTGAGTTGCTTAGTTTTATATAGTTTTTCACGTAAACGTTATTTTGTTTATGCTGGTTTAATTACCCTCACATTAGGTAGTTTATTAGCCTACATTTGTGGCTTTGGCCTAAAATATATTCATCCTAATTTGCCAGCGTTACAGCAAGTTATGATCCCTATATTACTTATGCTTATTGCTTTAATGTTTTTGCCTTTACAAAAGCAAATTTGCCATCCAAAGCCCTCTTTTTTACTTACGGTTCAAAAAGTGATAGTTAACGCATTAGGTGTCTCGTTATTGTTTATTTGGCTATTTCCAACCCATATAGTGACACTATTTTGCTTAACTACTATCCCAATCGTTTTAGGCTTTTATATTGCAACTACACTTATGTGCATACGTTTATCACCTTCTAAACCTAATAAAGCGCTACTGCTCGTATTAGTTTTTTTCTTGGTGGTGATGCTTTATTTTATTGTTGCAGTAATAGGGCTATACGCCTTTGACAGAAGTACATTAGCATTTGTATTTACATGCTTTTTTAGCTGCACATTTTGTCTATGCTACAGTGTAATGAAGTTATTTATTTTGCAACGTGATGAAGAAGTAATTGCTCAGCAAACCTTGATTGCTGAAAATGCAGCTCAAGATACGCTACTTAAAGAGCGCTTAAAGTTACAAGAAAAAACACGCCAAGAACTCGAATCACAAGTCGACGAACGCACCTTTGAATTACAAGTTACACTCAGAGAACTTGAAGAAAAAAACCGCTCACTTGAGTTACTCAATACCGAAGACGCTTTAACCGGAATAAAAAACAGACGCTTTTTTGATAAAAAGCTAATAATGGAGATTCGTCGGTCTCGTCGAGAACAAACGCCGCTTAGTATTGTTATGCTTGATATAGACCGATTCAAAAGCATTAACGATACATACGGACACATAATTGGCGATCAAGTTATTAAAGCTGTATCTGACCTTATAAAAGATCATTTAAAGCGACCACTCGATGAAGTTGCTCGTTATGGCGGTGAAGAGTTTGTGGTGCTATTACCTAATACCCCCAGCGAAGGTGCACAAGACATAGCTGAAAAAATACGAGCAGCTATCTCAGCCAGTACAGTAACGGTTGCCAATAATGATATTCAATTTACAATTAGCGCTGGTGTATACACCAGCATTGCTGATGATGTTAGCAACCCTCAAATTTTTACTGAGTGCGCCGACAAAGCACTTTATTACGCAAAGCAACATGGCCGTAATCAAGTAATCACTTTTCCATTACCACAGTAGGAGCATATTAATATGGCCCAATCAGGATTAGACCTTTTCCCGTATACTCGCATGCGCAGAATGCGCCGCAGCGACTTTTCTCGCCGCTTAATGGCCGAAAACCAACTTAGCGTAAACGATTTAATTTACCCTGTATTTGTACTAGAAGGTAAAAATCGTCGCGAAGCAATTGAATCAATGCCTGGTATTGAACGTCTATCGATAGATTTACTATTACTTGAGGCAAAAGAACTTGTTGAGCTTGGCGTACCTGCCGTTGCTATTTTTCCGGTAACCCCTGCGGACAAAAAATCACTATTTGCCGAAGAAGCATATAATGACGATGGCTTAGTGCAACGCACTGTTCGCGCTTTAAAAGAAGCCTTTCCTGAGTTGGGTGTAATTACTGATGGTGCACTTGATCCATTCACGACGCACGGTCAAGACGGCATTATTGATGACACAGGCTATGTAATAAACGACGTAACCACCGAAATTTTAGTTAAACAAGCACTCTCGCATGCAGAAGCGGGCGCTGATGTAATTGCCCCTTCGGACATGATGGATGGCCGTATTGCTGCAATTCGTGAAGCACTTGAAGCTGATGGGTTTGTGCATACCCGTATTATGGCCTACTCAGCTAAGTACGCATCTAGCTACTATGGCCCATTCAGAGATGCAATAGGTTCTGCTGGAAACTTAAAAGGTGCCGATAAAAAAACCTACCAAATGGACCCAGCAAACTCTGATGAAGCAATACGTGAAGTCGCATTAGACTTACAAGAAGGCGCTGATATGGTCATGGTTAAGCCTGGCATGCCTTATTTAGATATTGTACGTCGTGTTAAAGACGAGTTTGGTGTACCTACTTTCGCATATCAGGTAAGTGGCGAGTATGCAATGCACAAAGCAGCTATTGATAACGGTTGGTTAAGTGAGGAAGCTACTATAATGGAGTCTTTACTTGCATTTAAGCGTGCAGGCGCTGATGGAATATTGACCTATTTTGCTAAGCAAGCCGCACAATACCTAGCTAAAAAGTAAGGTTTTTATAAAAAGGCGGTTAAACCGCCTTTTATTTACATTCGTTTACATTTTTGTATTATTTTCGTCATATTTATTCTCTAAACTGGTGTCCCATTTTGGGATTAATACACGGGAATAATAAAAAAATGTTTAAAACAAAAATAACACCACTCGCACTTGTTATAGCAAGTCTCAGTGCGCCAGCCTCCGCAGATCTAATCATTTCAGAATACATAGAGGGAAGCAGTAATAATAAAGCAATTGAGCTTTATAATAACTCGTCATCTCCACTAACTCTTGATCAGTACTCACTAAGTTTGTATGTAAATGGCAAAACTACAATTCAATCAACTCTTGATTTGTCTGGTACTTTGGCAGCTAACAGTACCTTTGTTGTTGTTAATTCAAGTTCAAATGATGCACTAAAAGAAAAAGCCGATTTAGAACATGGTGTTGCTAACTTTAATGGTGATGATGCGTTAGTTCTAATGCAAGGTAGCACTGTAGTCGATAGCTTTGGCCAGCGCGGTGTAGATCCCGGTTCGTTTTGGTCTGAGGGCGCAGTACAAACACAAAATAAAACACTTCGTAGAAAAGATAGTATTACCGCAGGTAGAACAACACCTGACGCAGAGTTTAACCCGAGTGAAGAATGGGTACAGTTTGACCAAGATGACTTTGATGGTTTAGGTTCACATGCAGGTAATGGTGGAACAACACCTGAACCAATTCCAGAACCAGAACCACTTGAACCACTTGTTTGTGGCGCAGAAAAAGTACTAATTAACGCTATACAAGGCGATAGCTCTGCAAGCCCGCTTGTTGATACTTTAGTAGAGTTTGAGGGGATTGTAACCGCAGACTTCCAAGATGATGATCAATTAAAAGGCTTTTTTGTTAGCTCACTTGCTGCTGACATAGATGCAAATCCTCTCACCTCTGAAGGTGTATTTGTTTATTTTGCAGATATTGACGTAAACGTAGGCGACCATGTACGTGTACAAGGTACTGTAGAAGAATATTTTGATGCAACACAAATCGGCAGTGTTAGCCAAGTTGCCATATGTGGCACTGGTTTAGCTGCAGCAGCTACAAAAATCACTTTACCTTTAGCTGATACAACTGATTTAGAAGCTTTTGAAGGTATGTTAGTTACATTAGAACAACCATTAGTAGTAACTAATAACTTTGGCCTTGGTCGATATGGTGAAGTTGAATTAGCAACAGAACGCTTGTATCAAGGTACCCAAGTTGCATTACCTGGAGATGCAGCTAATGCAGTTGAAACTGAAAATCTACTTAAAAAGATTTTACTAGATGATGGCTCTACAGTACAAAACTTAGACCCTACAGCCTACCCAACTCCAGGCTTATCAGCAGAAAATACATTACGTACTGGCGATACAGTTAATACGGTTACGGGGGCACTTGCTTATAGCTTTAGCCTTTACAGAATCCACCCAACGGTAGCACCTTCGTTTATTGCAACAAATGCACGTGAAAATGCGCCTGAACTTAATGCTGAAGCAGATTTACGTGTAGCTAGCTTTAACGTACTTAATTACTTTAATGGTGATGGCCAAGGCGGAGGGTTCCCTACAGCCCGAGGTGCAGATTCAGAAGCTGAATTTACTCGCCAAGAAGCTAAAATTGTAAGTGCCATTAGCGCTATCCAGGCCGATGTTGTTGGTTTAATGGAAATTGAAAATGATGGTTTTGGCGAATTTAGTGCAATTGCAAGCTTAGTAGATGCATTAAATGACGCTGATAGTGCTAACAAATATGCATTTGTTGATTTTAACGTAGATCAAATTGGTACCGATGCAATTACTACCGCACTTATCTATCGTGCTAACAAAGTAGAAGAAGTAGGTACTGCTGCTATTACGACTGAGGCTCCATTTGATTTTAGTAACCGTGCTCCAATTGCACAAAGCTTTAAATCATTAGAAACTGATGAAGTATTTACTGTTGCTGTGTCACACCTTAAATCTAAAAGCTGTGGTAGTGCTTCTGGAAACAATGCAGATTCAGGTGATGGACAAGGCTGTTGGAATGAAATACGCACAGAAGGTGCTAATGCATTCGCAAATTGGCTTGATAGCAAACCAACCGGTGTTGACGACGAAGATACTATTTTAGTCGGCGATATGAATGCTTACGCAATGGAAGATCCTATACGTGCATTTGCTGATAAAGGCTACAAAAATGTAGTTGCAGAAGTTGATGGTGATACGCTTGGTTATTCTTACCGCTTTTCTGGTCGCGCTGGTAGTTTAGATCATGCAGTAGCTACCCAATCACTACTTAGCAAAATTGTCGCAGCAACAGATTGGCACATCAACGCAGATGAACCTATTTCTCTTGATTACAATGTAGAGTTTAAAAGCGAAGGTCAACAATCTAGTTTGTACTCTGAAAGTGCATACCGCGCATCAGATCACGACCCTGTAATTATTGATATTAAATCTGAAATCACTTTAACACCTGAAGAGCAAACGCCAGTTATTAAAGCTGATCAAGTTTTTGCAGTCGATGAAAACAGCGCAATTGGAACAATTATCGGCACACTCGATTTTAGTGATCCAAATGCCGATGAATCACCAGTTGTTAAATTTATCACATCTGATAATGACAGCGTTTCTATTAACAATCAGGGGCAGCTAGTTGTTGCTGGAGAGATTGATTACGAATTTGAAAATCGTATTACTTTAACAGTGCAAGCTCAGGATAGCGTGGGTAACTTATCTAACGTTGAAAAAGTAGCCGTGAAAGTAAATAACTTACGCTCAGATGATGATAATGATGCAGGTTCATTATTATGGTTATCACTTCTTTTAGCACCACTATCAATAGTGCGTCGATTTAAAAAGAAATAACTAAGTTAAATCTAAACATTTAAAAGCCGCTCTTGCGGCTTTTTTATTTTATACAAATGTAATTCAGACAAGCTTCATTAAACCCCCCGTAATATGTTCAGACGATCTGTGAATCTTCTAGTAATTAATCAGTAACAACTACATACATTTGAGTGAATTTTACACAACAAAACCTCAGTGAATTATGTATATAAATATTACCTATTGAAAAATATGAACTTTTATTAAGGTTTAAATTTTGCTCTAAGTTATTTAGAAGATACTTACAAAATAAAATCAATATTTACCCTAAACGTAAAAATAAGTCGTGTTTTTATAAAGGAATGAGAATGAAACAACTAACCCAAAATCTGCCTAAATGGCAAAAGAAGTCAGCACCACTACTGGGTCTACTTATTATTTTTTCGACTTGGGGCAATAGCAACCAAGCGATTGCTGCAACCGTTGATGTAGCAATCCCACAAAGTAGCTTATTTGACGTAATTAGCGCCCGCGCTAAAAAGTTAGCAAGCGAAGAATACGTGGCGCCTAAAAACATTGAGCTTGAAGCACTTAACAATATTGATTATCAAGATTACCGTTCAATTCGATTTAAAAAAGACAAAGCAGTATGGAAAGATGAAGGCCTGTACGAGCTGCAATTATTCCATCCTGGTTTTTTATATAAAACACCTGTGACAATAAATACCGTTGATAGCGACTCTAAACGCAGTCGCTTACCTTTCAGTACTGACTTTTACCAATACGATGGCACTGCTGCACCACTACAAGAAGAAATAGCTAAAAGTGTTGCGGATACTCAACTAGGCCATGCTGGATTTCGCTTACATTACCCGTTAAATACTAACGAGTATAAAGACGAAGTAATGGTATTTCAGGGAGCATCGTATTTTAGAGTTGTTGGCCCTCAGCAAGTTTATGGATTATCAGCTAGAGGCCTTGCCATTGATACTGCAGAAAATTCAGGTGAAGAATTTCCAATGTTCAAAGAGTTTTGGTTAGTTAAACCAAAGGCCGACCAAACACAAATTACCATTTTTGCATTATTAGATAGCCCATCTATATCGGGTGCATACAAGTTTAGTGTTGACCCTACAACTAATATGCTAGTTGATGTTGATATGCAGATATTTGCACGTAAAGACATTAAAAAGCTCGGCGTAGCTCCATTAACGAGTATGTTTTACCACGGTGAAAACAGTACCAAATTTTTTGATGACTATCGCCCTGAAGTTCATGACTCGGATGGCCTATTAACTCAATCTGCTGATGATAAATGGGTATGGCGCCCTCTTAACAACCCTTCACAGCTAAGTGTAACTTCGTTTTCATACAATAATCCAAAAGGTTTTGGGTTAGCTCAACGAGATCGAGATTTTAATAACTATCTGGACACAGAAGCACATTACCACAACCGCCCTAGTCTATGGATTGAACCACAAGGTGAATGGGGAAATGGCCGTGTAGAGCTTGTAGAGATACCTACTGACACAGAAACTAACGACAATATCGTCAGTTACTGGGTACCAGAAAAGCCAATGAAAGCCGGTGATTCGTTAAAGCTAAGCTACAAAATGACGACCTTTAATGCAGCTTTAACTCAGCACGAAAAAGCGAGAGTACTGCGCACAAGAATCGGTAGTGCTGCTTTACCTGGTGAGGACAACCCTCCACCAAAAAGCCATCGCCAATTTACTGTTGATTTTACTGGGTCAGAAATAAATCAACTCTCTGAACAGTTAAAGCTAGATGCCGACATTCAACTTACAACAGGCGAAGTAACCGACGTGAATGTACAAAAACTGCCTGATTCACGAGGATGGCGTGTAGCCTTTAAAATTGCACCACAGGACGATCAACCCGTTGATATGCGTTTATCGTTAAAACTACGTGATAAAGAAATTAGCGAGGTATGGAGTTATGTTTGGTACCCAAATGACATCAAGTAATAAAGGTAAGGGCACTCCAATGCCATTCAAAACATTAAGAGTTTGGCTATTTGCTATTGCAGCGCTTGGCACATCTGGCTACGGCATATCTATTATGTTTGAGATTTTAAGCTCAAACGGTATGACATTACTTGAGTATGCTCTTTTAGTATTATTCTCAATCACTTTTGCCTGGATTGTAACGGCCTTTTGTAGTGGAACAATCGGCTTTGTATTACAGCTATTACGAATTGACCCACTTACGCTAAAGCGTATTAAACCAATTGAGTTCAATAGTGAGGCAATTAACGCCCAAAAAACCGCCGTTGTAATGCCTATTTACAACGAAGACACCCACCGTGTTATCGCGGGCTTTGAAGTTAGTCTGCAATCGTTAAAAGAAACAGGTCAACTTGCAAACTTTGATTTTTACTTATTAAGCGACACGCAAGACCCAGAAATAGCTAAAAACGAGCTAAGTGCATGGCATGCATTGTGTGAACGTTTAGGTGATACGGCTAAAAACGTTTTTTATCGTCGTCGCGAAGATAACAAACACCGTAAAGTAGGTAACCTAACCGACTTTTGTGAGCGCTGGGGCAGCCAGTACGACCATATGATTGTGCTTGATGCAGATAGCGTAATGACCGGGAAATGTATGTTAGAGCTTACTACAAGTATGCTCAACAACCCACAAGCAGGCCTGATCCAAACTATTCCGATCCCTGTTCGTCAAGATACCTTTTTTGGCCGCTTTTTACAGTTTGCGTCAGTGCTATATAGCCCAATGCTCGCTACTGGCTCAGCTTTTTGGCAAACTGATAAAGCCAACTACTGGGGTCATAATGCAATCATTAGAGTTGAAGCATTTATAACGTGCTGTGGCTTGCCAACACTAAAAGGTAATGCACCTTTTGGCGGCGAAATTTTAAGTCATGACTTTGTAGAAGCTTCACTACTTCACAGTGCTGGTTGGGATGTATTGTTGCTATCAGATATTGAAGGTAGCTATGAAGAAGTACCAAGTAACATTCTAGACTACGCTGTACGCGATAGACGCTGGGTGCAAGGTAATATTCAGCACTTGGGTTTACTATCATCATCAAAATTAAAATTAATGAGTAAGCTACACTTTTTACTTGGTGCGACAGCCTATATTTCATCACTAATTTGGCTCTCAATGCTAGCGCTAAGTACTATTGATGCAGTAACGCGCGCATTAAATAGTGATGTGTACTTTAACCGTGTTTATCAATTATTCCCTACATGGCAAATAGCTAAAACCGATCTGATTGATTCACTCCTGTATTTAACTATTGTTATTTTATTAATGCCTAAACTAATGGGCATAATAGTAACCTTAATACATAGAAACAAACGCTTTGGTGGTTCAATTAAGCTCATACTAGGTTCAATCATTGAAACCGTATTTGCTATTATTGTTGCCCCATTAATGATGGTATTTCATGCTTACTTTGTACTTTGTGTGTTTTTAGGTAAAAAAGTGAAGTGGGATGCACAACCGCGCGAAGGTCGTATGGTTCCGTGGAAAGAGGCGTTTGGTTATACGTTATTCTCAACTGTTGTGGCTATTGCATGGGGTTGTACGGCTTACTACTTCACGCCCGTATTCTTTTGGTGGTTATCACCTATATTGCTGGGCTTAGTATTAGGCGCTCCGATTATCCGTTATACCAGTAGCATTAAACTCGGTGTACAACTAAGAAAGTTAGGTATATTTATTTGCCCTAGTGAAGTTGATAACGACTCAACTCTAGAAGCACTTAAAATACATCTAAAAGAAATTTCGGTACCAAAGGAAGGTGCTTATCCACAAACAATACCGGCACTACCACAAGAGCATTTGGTAACAATGCCTATCCAGTCTTTTAAGAAGCCACGCAGGCTAAAGATGAAAGCGCTAAAAGCTAAGGCTATAAAAAAGTTTAATTAGCGCGTTATAAAATACAAAAACAAAAAAGGAGCGATTAATCGCTCCTTTTTGCTATCTAAATTAAAGATCAAGCATTGCATTTATCGCTAATATTTTCAATTTTGTTAGCTAACTTATTGCAGTACATTTTAGAAATAGCTGATTGCGTTTCATCATCAAGTTGCCAGTTATAAAAATGGAACGTTTTACCATTATCTAACTCCACCTTAAAAATGGTGAAAAGAAAAAACGAACTAAATGATACGCAACTAATTTCCTCGCTATTGATATAACGCTTTGTGCATAAACGCGTATAACAAATGCCTGCTTTATAACAATGTAAAAAACGAAGATGAAGAATATTAAAAGTAGTAATAATCAGTAGAGCTGGCATTACAGTGAGAAAAACAATTTTTAGGTTCACAGAAAATATAATATGAATTAAAAATATTAAGCTGAATGCTAAAACGCATTTTGTAAATTGTAGCCACCAGTTTGGTGCTAATTTAATAGATTTCATGATTGTTACGTCTTATATAGAATTAATAGCAAACGTCTCTGCTGCGGAGACTTCCTTATCTGACTTTAGAGCTCTAGTCTAAAAGTGCTAGTATTCTACATTACGTATATAGATGCATCAATAGAAGTTCTTAAAATTCATGCAGTTACATTTACTTTACAATTAACCTCTTATAAACCAACCAATTAAGTAATTGAGGTAAATAAATTGCTTTCTAGTACCTTTTTATTAATTAGTAACATAGGACTAATTAATAATAAAAAGTAGTTATAAACAACTAAAAAAATAAAACCAAATTATAGGCAATAAAAAACCCGCAACATGTGCGGGTTTTTTTAAAGAGTTAAAGAGCTAATTACTTAGCAGCTTTTTTCTCTTTTTCTGCAGCGATTACTGTATCAGCAACGTTTTGCGGACATGCAGCGTAGTGTGAGAACTCCATAGAGAACTGACCACGACCAGATGTCATTGTACGTAGTGTACCGATGTAACCGAACATTTCTGATAACGGTACGTCAGCTTTAATACGGCTGCCTGTTAAACCAGCTTCTTGGTCTTTCATCATACCACGACGACGGTTAAGGTCACCGATTACGTCACCAACGTGATCTTCTGGAGTGAACACGTCAACATTCATGATTGGCTCAAGAAGTTGTGCGCCCGCTTTAGGGATCGATTGACGGAAAGCGCCTTTAGCAGCGATTTCGAACGCGATTGCAGATGAATCCACGGCATGGAAACCACCGTCGAAAAGTTCAATTTCAACGTCAAGTACAGGGAAGCCAGCTAGAACACCAGTACCCATCATTGACTTGAAGCCTTTCTCAACTGCAGGCCAGAATTCTTTAGGTACGTTACCACCAACTACTGATGATTTAAACGTGAAGCCTGAAGCAACTTCGCCTGGCTTGATGCGGTAGTCGATTTTACCGAACTGACCAGAACCACCAGATTGTTTCTTATGCGTGTAGCTATCTTCAATTTCTTTAGTGATAGTTTCACGGTAAGCAACTTGTGGTTGACCAACAATAAGGTCTACGCCGTAAGTACGCTTAAGGATATCTACTTTGATATCTAAGTGAAGCTCACCCATACCTTTAAGGATAGTCTCGCCTGAATCTTCATCAGTTTCAACTTGGAAAGATGGATCTTCTGCAACCATTTTACCGATAGCAACACCCATTTTCTCATTACCGCCTTTATCTTTAGGCTGTACAGCAATCGAGATTACTGGAGTTGGGAATACCATTGGCTCAAGTGTTACAGGGTGCTTAGGATCACATAGAGTGTGACCAGTTTGCACGTTTTTCATACCTACGATAGCAATGATGTCACCAGCTTGTGCGCTAGTTAATTCGTTACGATCATCTGCTTGCATCTCAACCATACGGCCAACACGCTCAGTTTTACCAGTAAACGAGTTAAGGATAGTGTCACCCTTGTTTAGTTTACCTGAGTAAATACGTACGAATGTTAATGCACCAAAACGGTCATCCATTATTTTGAATGCTAACGCTTTGAAAGGTTCGTCAGTAGATACTACTGCGAACTCGCCATTTTCGTTACCTTCTTCATCCATAAGAGGTTGAGGATCAACTTCTGTAGGACATGGTAAGTAATCAACAACAGCGTCAAGAATAAGCTGCATACCTTTGTTCTTAAACGCAGAACCACAGTATGTTGGGAAGAAAGCAAGGTCACGAGTACCTTTACGGATACAACGTTTGATGTCTTCTAAAGAAGGTGCTTCACCTTCCATGTAAGCTTCAAGTAGTGCATCGTCTTGCTCAAGGGCAGTTTCAACAAGCATTTCATAATACTCGTCAGTTTTATCTACCATGTCTGCAGGAATGTCTGTGATTTCGTAGTTTTCAGGAAGACCAGTGTCATCCCAAACGTATGCTTTTTTAGTTAAAACATCTACAACACCAACAAACTCATCTTCAATACCAATTGGTAAAGTCATGATTAGTGGAGTTGCGCCAAGTACTTTACGTACTTGCTCAGTTACACGGTAAAAATCAGCACCCATACGGTCTAATTTATTTACGAAGATAATACGTGCAACTTCTGAATCATTAGCATAACGCCAGTTAGTTTCTGATTGTGGTTCAACACCACCAGAACCACAGAACACACCGATGCCGCCATCTAGTACTTTAAGTGAACGGTAAACTTCAACTGTGAAGTCAACGTGTCCAGGAGTATCGATAACGTTAAAGCGGTGATCTTTCCAGAAACAGCTTACAGCCGCAGACTGAATAGTAATACCGCGCTCAGCTTCTTGTTCCATGAAGTCAGTAGTAGATTCACCATCATGAACCTCACCAGTTTTATGGATTTGACCAGTAAGCTTTAGGATACGCTCAGTAGTCGTGGTCTTACCCGCATCAACGTGCGCGAAAATACCAATGTTTCTGTACTTCGATAAATCTGCCATTAATTTTGCTCTTAATAAAGTCGATAAATTATTCCGCAGGAGTATAACATCACTTAAAGCGAACATCACCATACAAGCCGCTTAAAATGCAATCAATTCAACATATTTTTTTTATCGTCAGTATCTATTAAATATCAAACATAACAAAAAAAACGTAAGACACTGAAATAAATAGCATTTAATATTTTAGCATCAGGTACACAAAGTTACTTCGCTATTTTATAGCAACGTTCAGGGCGGCCAATACTGCCATAACTTTGATCCGCTGTTAACTTACCTGATTCAAGCAAATACTCCAAGTAACGGCGTGCTGTAGAGCGACTAACACCAACCAAATCGCCCATTTGCTGAGCGGTAAATGCAGTGGTTGCGTGCTCTACAAAAGCATCATGTATTTTTTGCAGGGTAAGTTGATCGACCCCTTTTGGTAAACGAACAGACGTGTTGGTTTGCTGCTTTGAACCAAATAACGTATCAACCATTGACTGCGTTACTTCACTTGCATCAGAAAAACATTGTTGACGTGATTCAAAACGTGCAAGTGCTTGATCAAGTCGGTTTAACATTAATGGTTTTACTAAAAAGTCGCATGCACCTAACTGCATTGCTTTTTCAAGGGTTTCGACCTCTTTTGCAGCGGTGAGCAGCATAACTTCACTTTTAATCGTTCGACGTCGTAAGTCGGTCAATAAATCAAGTCCGTTACCATCAGGTAAATGTATATCGAGTAAAATCAAATCGGGTTCAATTGCATGCAGTAAGGCTGTTGCCGTGCTTAAATTACCTGCAATGCCCACTACCTGATACTGTGCTTGCCTTAAACTTTGCTTTGGCGTTTGACTACCTGCGACACCATTTGGTAATAACAAGTACTGCGCTAATAGCTGTGCTACCTCTACTTCGTCTTCAATTATTACTACTGAATACGTCATGTTTAATGCTCTTATTATTTTGGAATGTAAACACTTAGTCTTGCACCAAGTAGGTCTGACTCACCAATTTCTAACGTGCCACCGCATGAGTCTAAATTTGTTTTTACTAAATATAAACCAATACCATGCTCTGCTCCTGATTTAGAGCTGTACTGAGGGGTAAAAATAACATCATGGTCAGAACCTAACCCAAAGCCTGTATCTTCTACATCAAATAAGAGAGTTTGGCTGGTTTCATCAACGGTTACCCGTACTTTTGCAGAGCGAGAGTTCGATGACCTAATAGCAGCCTCAATCGCATTATCTATAAGGTTACCTAAAATAGATACAACTCGCTCGAGCATATCTTTACGTGCAATAACACCAAGTAGGCTGTCGGGGTTAAGCTCAAGCGCAACATTTAATTCTCTTGCTTTATGATATTTACCCACCAACAAACCAGCAAGCACAGGGTCTTGTATGCGCTCTAACAAGTTATGAATTTGTGCCTGAGAGCCCTGGCTTTCTTGCCCTATTATTCCTATAGCTTGTTCGTTTTTGCCCATTTGCACTAACGCACCAATTAAGTTGAGCTTATTAGAATAGTCATGAGTTTGTACCCTTAAAAGCTCTGCAAAAGCCTGAACTTTAGTAAGTTGTTGGCTTAAATACTCAAGTTCATCAGAGGGGCGCATACTCAGTAAAATACCATCCGCCTGCCCTTGCACTTGCAAAGAAAATCTCGATAAAATAAGGCGTTTATCGGCGGCAAATAATTCAAAGCCCACTATTTTACGTCGCTGATTACGCAATAAAAATTCTGCATGTTCAGGTAATAAATCGTTTAAGCTGAGGTTCTGATTAATAATTGAAGTTGGTTTATCTAATATTTCGCAGGCGCGTTGATTGAGTTTTCGTACTTTTCCGTCCGGGTCGAGTGCAATAATACCGCTGCGTACCGTATTTAAAATTGCATCTTGTTCTGAAAACAAACGTGCAATTTCATCTGGCTGCAGGCCAAAAATAGCATTTCTGACACGCTGTCCAATATAAATAGCCGCCAGTATACTTAAACCTACAAGTATTAAGCCCCATATTAAAATTTCACTACTGCGAGAGAGAATAAGCGGATCGATTGATTGTACTAAAAAACCAACCGATACAACGCCTACTATTTCATTATTACCTGCGTACACCGGCACTTTGCCACGAATTGATTCACCTAAGCTACCATGGGCCACCGAAATATAGCGTTCACCTTTTAATGCAGCTTGGCTATCGCCTCCGACCATTTTTTTGCCAATTTTATCTTCATCTGGATGCACAATACGAAGCGCATTTTCATCGCCAACAACAATAAAATCAGCACCTACAAGCTGTCGTAAATCTTCAATTTGCATGTTAATAGCGGTTAAGTCACTAGGTATTTTCAGTGCATTAATTACATCAGCACGTGTGGCAATACTGCTTGCCACAGCTAATGCTTTATCACCAATATGGTTATGTAAGCTTTGCGCTGTAAGTTGATACACCAACGCGCCAAATAATAAAGCCTGCAATACACACAATCCTGTTACCCAAATAATTAATCGTGTTTCTAATCGCTTAGGTTTTGTGACCATGTTTTGCAATGGATTTAGCTTGTTGGTGTTTTTCATTTCATTCTCAATCATGCATTCACTTTGTCTGCACGGCGTTGCATTAAATAATCTTTTAACGGAAACAACAGCACTAAAATTGAAATTACAAATATGCTCAATGTTAGCGGACGATCCCATAAAAAGCTTAATGAGCCATCAGAAATCATCATTGAACGACGGAAGTTTCGCTCAATCATATCTCCTAATATAAAACCTAATAATAATGGTGCCATAGGAAATGACAGTAATCGCAATACTAGCGCAACCACCGCAAATCCTACCATCATAAATAAGTCGAAGGTATTGAAGGACACTAAGTAAACACCAATTAAGCTAAAGAACAATATCATCACGGTGAGTACCGACTTAGGCATTGCTAATACTTTTGCAAAGTAAGGAATAAGCGGCAAATTTAAAATAAGCAGTACAATATTACCAAAGTACATACTTACAATAACCGCCCAAAATACACTTGGGTTTTCTTGCATAAGCATTGGACCTGGTTGAATGCCGTAAGCAATCAAAGCACCTAGCATAATTGCCGTAGTACCTGAGCCCGGAATACCAAGCGTTAACAGTGGAACAAACGATCCTGTACACGCCGCATTATTTGCCGACTCTGGCGCAGCTAAACCACGTAATGAGCCTTTACCAAACTTTTCTTTCAAACCTTTTGGCGCTAAATTTCGCTCTGTTGCATAAGCCATAAAGCTTGCAATAGTTGCACCAGCACCCGGTAACACCCCCACTATAAAACCTAAAATAGACGAGCGACCAATCACTGGTGCTATCTCTTTAATCTCGGCTTTACTTAACTTGGTTGAACCTATTTGCGGTGTGTCTGAGTCATTAATGTTTTTAGCATCTTTTTTCTCTGGTTTTACAACATTTACAAGCGCCTCGGCTAATGCAAACGTTGCCATAGCAACCAGTAAAAAGCTTATTCCGTCGAGTAAATCAGGTTGCCCAAAGGTAAATCGGTCAGTCCCTGATGATGGATCAATACCAACCGTTGCTAGCATCAAGCCAAACACAGTCATCATCATTGCTTTTAAAAATTGCCCTTTATTTGAAAATGCTGCAATAGCTGTTAAGCCTAAAAACATCAACACAACATAATCAGGGGATTGAAAACTCAATGACACTTTTGCTAATAAAGGTGCAGCTACCATTAATAATATGGCGCCAATCGTTCCGCCTATAAAGGAGGAATAAGCAGCAATTGCCAATGCTTTACCTGCGTGCCCTTGTTTAGCAAGCGGGTAGCCATCAAAGGAGGAAGCTACCGTACCCGCCACGCCAGGCGCATTAATTAAAATAGATGACGTAGAGCCACCAAAAATAGCGCCGTAATAAACACCCGCCATTAAAATCATGCCCGAATCGGCGCCAATGCTGTAAGTAATTGGGATCATCAAGGCAATTGCGGTAATTGGCCCCAATCCTGGTAACATACCTATAAAAGTACCTACCAAGCAGCCAGCTATAACGTACATTAAATTATTAAAGTCGAGCACGGTCGACAAACCAAGCATAATTCCATCAAACATAACTTAACTCCACAAATCGCCCGGAACCAAGTAAATACCTAATACTTGAGTCATCAAAAACCAAAAAACCACCGCAACCGGTATCGATGCAAATAGCAAAATTCCCTTACGTCTTTCGCCCATCACAAAAAAGCCCGCAAGCAAAAACGCACTAGTAGAAATTAAAAAACCAATTGGCTCCAGTGCCCCGCTATAAATTACCATTAATATTAATAAACCAAAGGTGCGCAGTACGTGTGACTTTTCAAGAACATCATCAGTATTAGTTTTCTCTCTTGGTTTAAGCAATGTTGAACCAATAGAAAGTAAGCACACCACAATACCAAACCCGGCATATACTTTAGGAAGTGTCGCTGAGGTAACCGTTTCGTATTCTTCAAACGGTAGTAGCGGAATTTGCCATGCAACCACAGCGTATAAAGTAAATAGCGCCAAGAATAAACTTGGCCCTATTAATTCTCGATTCGTCATTTTAAAACCTCGATTACGGCAATGTGCGGATAAAGCCAAGCTCTTCCATTACAGCTCTAAGCTGCACTTCTTGTGCTTCTAGTGACTTAATAAACTCATCTTTTTCTTGAAAAAGATTTAGCCAACCGTTACGAGCTCGTACAGCTTCCCACTCAGGTGTACTTTGCAACTCACGTAGTTTTTTTGTGTACTGTGCTAACTTTTCAGCGGGTAAATTAGGCGCAGCAAAAAGACCACGCCAATTAACAAATTCCATATCGTAACCTAGTGACTTAAGTGTGGGTATTTTTGGGTAATCAGGTAAGGGCTCACCCGATGTAACCGCTAAAATACGTGCTTGACCACCGTTAGCTACTTCAAGCGCTTCACTTAAGCCAGTAGAAAGTAAATTCACTTCGCCTGAAAGCAACCCAGCCTTAGCTTTACCGCCTGCATCGTAAGGAATATAACGTAGGCGTCGACCATCTATACCCGCAGCTTTAACTGCTTGAGCCGCCACTAAGTGATCCATACTGCCGCGAGCAGAACCGCCCGCTACTTTTACCGAACTTGGATCTTCTTTTATTGATTTAATAACATCCTCCCAAGTTTTAAATGGAGAATCGTTACGCACTACAAACGCGCCATAATCTGCAATCATACTGGCTACAGGTGTTAAATCGCGATAGCTATAAGGAATTCGGCCACTTAACGCGCGCAATACGATAGGCGTTGAGTTAACCATTAAAATATCGCCCTTTTTAGTGCCCGACTCAATTAAATACGCAATAGCACGACCGCCTCCACCACCAGACATATTTTGAAAAGATGCATTATTTTCAATGCCTGACTTAACTAAACCTTCGCCTATACCACGGGCTGTTGTATCCCAACCACCACCAGGTCCGCCAGGGATTAAAAAGTGAGTGTCGGCCATTGCCATTGGGCTGCTAAGTACTAATGATGCTGCAAGTATGGTCGTTTGTAATGATTTAAATAATTTCATTGTGTGTCCCTTTAAAATAAATACTGCATACGTGCACTAAAGCCCATACCAGAGTCTTCGTCGCCAACCAGCGCAGTAGTACCGGCACCTTCTACATCGCTGTAAATTAGATTACCCATAAACTTAATATCACTACTTACGTAATAAGATGTACCTAATGTATAAGTTGTCGCTTTTGTGCCTTGTAAGCTACTTGTAGCATCTACTTCTGAAACACGTGCCACCAACTCCCATGCATCTTTAATATTTTTAGGTTGTACAAATAATGCAGAGCTCGCTTTGTATTGGCGCTGTTCTCCACCTAAAAAGTAACTTGCCGATACATGAAAACCATCAAAGCGCTCGCCATCTAAAAAATCAGCACTATTAGCGGCATCAAGTGAGCGGCTTGCATATTCAGCCTCAAGTGTTAAAGAATCCGCCTGATAAGCAAACTCAAGACCGGTTTGCGATAAACTATCAAGTGGGCTTGTTACACCACCAGCAGCATAATCAACAAGGCGAGTATTAGTCTCGCGCACTTCACCACGCGCAAAACGTGCGCCTAATTCATTGCCACCCATATCGCGATATGAATGCCACACGCCTAAATGAATTACATCGCCAGGTGATGTACTCGACCATGTAGCACGCCCAGTAATAGCAAGAGTAAGCTTATCGTTTTCATCGCTACCTGTTGCACCAAATGCATCATTTTTATAAACGCCTATCGCGTAACGAAAGCCAGAGTCTTTAAAATATTGATAGGCAGAAGCGCCCCAACGAAAAAATGGGGAGAAAGTATTGGCAAGCGAACTACGCTCAATTGTATTAATGTGCTTTGAACTGGTTAATGCATTTAGCGATATATCTTCGCGAATTTTACCTGCTTTAACTTTAAGTCCGTTATCAAACGCATAACGAACACGCGCCATCACTATTTCAGCAGTGCCTTCGGCAAACTCGAGTAACAACTTGTGATCCCAATTTCCGTGCTCACTTTCAACGTAAGTACGAATACGACGAGGGAAAAAATTGCTCCCGCCAGAGCCCTCGTTATCAGCATTGTAAGCACCATCAAAATAGTTGTAGTCGAGCTGAACCCGTCCACCAAACTCTAAATTAAAACCACTGGTTGTTTTTAATGCACTTACTTCTTTTTGTAACGCATCTAATTGCTCTTGTAGTTTTTGCGTATCGTTATCGGCTAAAACGGATGTACTTGCTAATGCTGCAGCAACTGCCAAAGCGAGTTGTGTGTTACTTGCTTTCATTATTTTCTCCACGCTTGTGTATGTATTTATTGTCAGGTAGATAAGCGACGACAAACTGCTATCTAACTCGCAGCTTATTGTTAACGTGAAATTAACTAAATATTTAGAAGGTAAGGTGCATTGATGATCGTTATATGCTTTTTGCTCATAAAGTTCATGAACAAAAAGAGCAAAAACAGTTACTGTTATATTTTGATTTATAAACACTTTTAAAGGTTTGAATGATTACCGTACGAATAAATAGATAGGATTTTTGCAGCTCTAATAAAGCCCACAATAAAGTAGGCTTAGCTAATTATGATTTAGCAATACAACTAGAAAATCATTTTAGGAACATTTGAGGGGGGTTAAGCGTTTCGCACTTACCATAGCAGTTTATTTATATACTATTAATTAACTGCTCAACAATGAATTTGTTAACATCACATTGTCAAAAAAGCCTGAATTTGGTACATTATTCCTTCAATAGTATTTATAAAAACAACTATAAGACCCTACAATGAAATGGAACTTCCTTCGACTCAGCTCTTGGCTAATTGCACTTACCTTATTAATTTTCTCTCATAATATTTTTGCGCAGCAATATAAAATAGATAAACCAGCTAATTGGGTTAATACACATATTATTGAGCAACCCAAGCATTCCGACATAACCAAGGTACGTGACGGCACACTTTATTTGTTACTCGATAACCAATCCTATATACCGAGCAGACAAAAACAGCAACGCTATACGCGTTTGGTTATGAAAGCTTTAAATCAAAGTGGTGTTGATTATATAAGCCAGCTTAATCTTGATTTTGATCCAAGTTACGAGTCGCTAACACTAAATAGCTTAACGATTATTAGAAATAATGAGCGTATTGATAAGCTTGGTAGTGCGAGAATGACGGTTATACAAGGTGAATCTGAGTTAGCTGATCGTATTTATAATGGTAGCTTATCACTCAATATTATTATTGATGATATGCGCAGTGGCGACATACTCGATTACAGCTACACAGTGACAGGTAGCAACCCTATATATGCTAATAAATTTAGTACAAGGCGCACGCTTAACTGGTCGGTACCCGTAGTGCAACAAAATATGCGTGTACTTTGGGGTAAACAAACGCCTTTACATATTAATACAATAAACGGCGCAGCTGATATTCAAGAAACACTTAACAAATATGGCAAAGATTATTCTATAACTCTTTTTGAAGAACCTTTACTGGAGCAAAATTCTCAAACCCCAACGTGGTACGACCCGTATACACAAGTTTACTTTTCTGAGTTTGACGATTGGGGTCAGGTAGTTAACTGGGCATATCCGCTTTATCAATCAGCCATAGAAACCCCAGACAGCATTTTGGATGTAGCTGAAGAAATAAAAGCTAAACACACAAAAACATCAGATAAAATTGCTGCGGCACTGCGCTTTAGCCAAGACGAAGTTAGATATTTAGGGCTTGAAATGGGCACTAACTCGCATCAACCAACGTCAGCTTCAGAAACGCTTTCGCTACGATACGGCGATTGCAAAGATAAAACAGTACTGCTTATTTCGTTATTAAAAGCGATGGATATAGAAGCCTTTCCTGCGCTAGTTGATACGAAGGAAACCAAACGTTTAAAAGAACTTCCACCTTCTGCAAGTGTGTTTAATCACGTAATTGTTACGCTTAAACAAAACGGAAAACGCTACTGGCTCGATCCTACGATTAGCTACCAACGAGGTACTCTTGAATATTTAGCACAGCCTGATTATGGCTATGCCCTAATTATTGATAAAGGTGAAACCGCTTTAACTTCAATGGCGCAAAAACCTCTACATACAAATGTATCTATAGAAGATAACTTTTTTATTGCTGAAAAAGTATCTGAGCCATCACGTTTTGAAACTCAATACACTTATGCTGAATTTGAAGCAATTAACCGAAGAAGCAATATAGCCAGCAGTGGTCTAAATAGCGTTGCTAAATCTTACTTCGAGTATTACCAAGGCTTTTTAAATGGCTTATCAATCAATGAAGCAATGGCAATTAGTGAGCAAGAGCAAACGGGTAAACTAATAACCAAAGAATCGTATTTAATTAATGAATTTTGGGAAAAAACAGACGAAGGCTACGAAGCTAGTTTTTATGCGAATGAAATACAAAATAGCGTTTACGAACCAAAGCAGGTAAATCGTACCGACCCACTTTACTTTGACTACCCCAATATAATTAACACCACAATAAAACTACATTTTGCAGAAAAAGGTTGGGGATTTGATAGCGATCAACAAGAAATTGATAACGACTACTTCAACCTAAAAACAACTACTGAATTTAATGATAATGTTTTAACACTGAGTTATGACTATTACGCAAAACAAGATCATATTAAAGCCGCTCAAATAGATGATTATTTAGCACAGCGTAAAAAGTTAATATCAGCAACCCATTACCCTATTCTAAAATACGCGGAAACGACCGAAACGCCTCAAACAACAGCTGATGTGCTAGATAGCTTTGGTTATAGTTGGCTTAAATATGTGTTGGCTGGCTATATTTTAGTACTCATATTCTTTTTCGCCGATTGGCGATTAGAGTCAGCAAAAAAAGTGAAATTTGAAGATAGTCCATTTTATGCAGTATCTGTAAGTAAGTTTATTATTTACAGTATTTTAAGTTTAGGCATATTTGTTAACTACTGGAGTTATCGTAACTTTAAAGCCATTAAAGAGCGCGATAACTCAAGTATTATGCCTATTGCTCGAGGTATATTTGCATTTTTATGGTATTACCCTTTGTATCTCGCACTTGCAGAGCACAGCCAACAACAGTTAAACAAAAATAGAGTAATGCCTAACTGGACTGCCTTAACACTCTGGCTAATGGTACTTGCCAGCGCCTTTGCTTATCGAATGGACGAATACGCAACCATAGTGATTTGTATAATGCCATTTTTATGGTTGCCTCTAGTTAGTTACATTGAACAAACCGATACAAGTAAAGAAGCCCTACATTACAACTCGTACTGGCGAATTAGACAGTATTTAATCTCGCTTGCGTTTGCACCTCTATTATTTTTAGGCGTACTTCAAGAAGTAAATATTTTACCCAATGCCGCAATTATAAAAGGCGATAGTTTATGGTCTTACCAAGTACACTTTTTAAAACGTAATCGCCTAACACCTGAAAACGAAGAAATACTTTATTTTTATAGCGATGCAGTATTTGATTACCGAGAAGACGGTAACGGAATAACCGAGAACTATATTTTTAGTTACTACAAAAACGATGACGGCAGGCTTGAATCGGATCTTAGTCACTTTAAAGACATAGAAAAAATAGAAACCACCTACGGTAAAACCAAACTTGATAACACAAGCATTAAAGTAATAAAAACTGACGGTAGTGATTTCTTGCTCATTGTAGGGCGTCTAAACAAGCAGGATAAAGTACTAGTGGAGCAGATTAATTTACGTATAACAGCAAATAAAGTGCGTTAGTGGCTTAAAATATCCAATTAAGTACGAATATTTTTAGCCACTAATTAAAGGCTGTTGATCTTTGGGGGTTAAGATTTTATAAGAGACTATTTTATTTGATATCAAAGCAGTCGCTGTCTTGGAAGGCGATAAAATCATTCCTAGCTTGAATTTATTTTAACTTCGAAAGATTAATACTTTTATAATAAAAATTCATATCAAATTATTCAATAAGCATTAAACATCTATTCTTAATTGTTTAACCAAGATAAGCATTTTTATGAAATGGCAGTGCTAACTAGCCGATTTATATATGAATAAAAAACAAGTGCCACAATAATAAGAATCATTTGCATTTAGGTGTTGACAGATAGTTAGATCTAACTGATAATCAATATCAACAAGACGGATTGCATACCACTTGTTAAGGAATGAATTGATTTGTTTCTCGACCCTGAAACAACGTGTGGCGCACGTAAACAGCTATGGTTACTTGTTATGAACCGCAACGCCCCTTGATGTTGATGATGAGTAACCGCCCTACTATTTTACTTGCTACATTGCTCATATCGGTGACGGTAGATATGAAACTAAAAAAGCCCTTACGGGCTTTTTTTATGTCTGTAATTTAGTAAAACTAAATCTCTTTAATTAAATAACCTGAACTCTGGTTAAATATTAACGACGGTTTTTACGAGCTCGCGCTCGGCGTTGAAGCTTTTCTTCTTCTTTAGCTGCTTTTTTAGCTTCTGCAGCGGCGCGTAAACCAGCAACCATTACTTCTTCTTCCTCACGCATTTGCGGAGTTTCCATAGTAATACGGCCAATAATACCGTCGCGTAATTCGTTGATTAGTATTTCAGACATTTTATATGTGTCTATTTGATTACCACCACGAATACAGCCGCGTTTTTTACCTGCCATTTCAACAAACTCCCAGTCACTTTCAGGCAGTTCGGTAATTTTATAACGCGCTTTTAAAAGCTCAGGGTATGCACGCAATAAGTACTCAGCGGTGTAACTTGCTACTTCTTCATACTCAAGCGCCGTATCACGAATGGCACCGGTAGCGCCTAAGCGATAACCTGAGTTTTCATTCTCTACTTTTGGCCAAAGCATACCTGGCGTATCGTAAAGCATAATACCGTCTTCAAGCTTAATGCGTTGTTGTGCTTTGGTTACCGCAGGTTCATTACCTGTTTTTGCAACTATACGTCCAGCCAGTACATTAATTAACGTAGATTTACCCACGTTAGGAATACCCATTATCATGGCTTTAATTTGCTTATCTGCACCCACTTTATGCGGCACTAACTTTTTACAAAGCTCATTTATACGACTTACTTCAGCTGCTTTATCATGTCCAAAAGAAATCGCTTTAACACCATTTTCTTGTTCAAAATAATCTTTCCAGATTTGAGTCATTTTAGGATCAGCTAAATCAGCTTTGTTCAAAATTTTGATGACCGGCTTGCCTTCACGCAAGGTTGCCACCATCGGGTTTTCACTACTGTAGGGAATGCGCGCATCAAGCACTTCAATGATCACATCCATTTGTGGCATTATTTCTTTAATTTCATTGCGGGCTTTATTCATATGCCCAGGGAACCACTGGATAGCCATTTTTAACTCCTAACGTATAATTAACCGCTATTTTAACTGGCAATTCATTTAATTGCGCTATACTGACGCAAATTTTTTCAGATTAGTTGTTATGGCTCTTAAATCCACCATTATGAAAGTGCAGTTATCGCTTAGCGATATGGACCGCCACGTTTATCAAGATTTTAATTTAACCTTGGCTCAACACCCATCAGAGACCGATCAACGGTTGATGATTCGCTTACTCGCTTTTGCGCTAAATAGCTGTGATGGTTTAGAATTTACTAAAGGATTAAGCGCTGATGATGAGCCTGAACTGTGGCATGTAAGCTATAGTGAAGAGATAGAGCTGTGGGTTGAGCTTGGCTTACCAGATGAAAAACGCCTTAAAAAAGCCTGTAATAAATCTAAAAAAGTAGTGCTATATACTTATGGTGAAAACAATCAAGCAATTTGGTGGCAAAAACATCAACCTAAATTGTATGAATTTAAAAATCTAAGTATTTTTAGCCTTGATTATGCAGCAACACAAGCACTTGCTGCTTTAGTTGATCGTGGAATTAAGCTCGCCATTACCATTCAAGATGGTGAAGTATGGGTAAATACCGATACAACCAATATTGAAATAAAACCGCTACAGTTAATGTAATTACGGTAGTTATACCAATTGCATTAAATTAGTTATCTATTATAGCGACAAATAAATAAGTCGATAACAAGGTGAAAATTATGACATATAGTTGTTCTATATAAATAATTTTTAACGCAGGTAGCGGATTATTTAATACGCTAGAATGATCATGTTTTTAATAAAATTGGTATTAGGGAGCATATGAAAGTTAAACACGTTATTGTTTTACATGGCTTGTATATGTCTGGCTTTGTTATGCGCCCACTTTGTTCACGGCTTGAAGAATCGGGGATGACAGTATTAAACATTACCTATAATACGCTCGACCCTCACCGCGATACCATATTTGCACAAATTGATGAGTGTATTTCTAACGAGCCTGCAGCGCTTGTATGCCACTCTATGGGAGGGCTGATTGCACGTGCTTACCTAGAGGCAAACTCCCCTGCTAGCCAGAATGTTACGAAGGTAATTACGCTTGGTACTCCACACAAAGGCAGCCATATTGCGCAAAAGATGAAGCAAAAAGGGTTTGAATCATTTTTAAAAAATAGTGTTGAATTTTTACTTACTAAAAATGGTAATTGGCCTTTTAAAGCTAAGCTTTACAGTATTGCAGGCGATTTACCTATTGGGCTTATGCCCTTAATAGTTAAAGGTAGCCAGTCAGATGGCACTGTATTACTAGATGAAACCAAACTTAAAGGTATGGCCGAACATAAAGTGTTTCATTTAAGCCATACCAGTATGATTTACTCGCGCCAAGTACTCGATTACATTTTAAAGTGCTTAAACGAAAGCGATTAATCCTCAGCATTGGCTGCTATTTTATAACTAATTAAAAATACTACTGCTAATATAAGCGGAATCGGCGCCGCAATGTAGCCAAAAACATCCGAATTCGCAAAACTCGCACCTGCTAAGTGGGCTACTAACCCTAATACAAATGCGATGACTGCAAGACCTACCACTATTAACTCCGCTTTATTTTGTTTCGCTGTTTTTGCATGCATGTTATCTCTCCTAATTATTTCGACACACTTATTATGCGCCGTTAGGGTGGATGATTTTTGACCTGCATCAATAAAAAAATAGCTAAATTATCGCCTTGAATAAAGTTTGTTTTAGATCATAATTTATACTTATTTAGAGTTTATTTACTTTTAAGGGGTGGTATTTTTATTAATCAGACCCATTTCTATTAATAGTTAAAGGTGCGTATTGGTATCAAAAGCAGTTAATAGGTTAAAGCTATTAACTAGATATATTTAAACGATTTTACTAAACAATAAAAATCCGCGATACTTATCACAAGTTCACAAACAAACGGTTATTCAGGAGCAAGTTATGTCACATGTAAACGCAATTGGTCTAAACAGTGCAAAAAGCGAAGACATCATAAAGTCACTCAATACATTATTGAGTAGCTACCAGATTCAATACATGAACGCGCGTGGCTTTCACTGGAACATTAAAGGCCGTAACTTTTTTGAACTACACGTTAAATTTGAAGAAATTTATAACTTACTACTTCTAAAAGTAGACGAAGTTGCAGAACGTATTTTAACGTTAGATGGTGCGCCTCTACATGCATTTTCTGATTACCTTGAAGTAAGTAAAATTAAAGAAGCTAAAGGTATTAGTGATGGCGTTACAGCCGTAGAAAACCTACTTGCTGGTTACAGCACATTAATTCACATGCAGCGTGATATTTTAAGCCAAGCTGGTGATGCAGACGATGAAGGTACAGCCTCACTAATGAGCGATTACATCTCAGAGCAAGAAAAATTGGTTTGGATGCTAAAGGCTTACTTAGACTAAACCAGCAAAAAAAAGCCCTCAATGAAGAGGGCCACAAATAGGGATAAATCGTTAAATAATCAAGCGATTCGGTTACTATATTAGTCTCCCCCCAATACTAAACAACGCCCCTGTTACCAGTGGCGTTGTTTTTGGTTTAAGTGGGCACAATGCTCATATATTGGGATAAACAATGTGTAAGTATTACTGCTCTTATTATTTTTTCCAATAAAAAAGCCCCAGCGATACTGAGGCTTTGTGAACGTAACTAATTAAGTAACTATATTAGTGTCGTTATTGTTGGTTAGAATTTACTTCTAAAACCTATGTAGAATGATTGACCAATTGGGTCGTACGTACCAGCATCAGTTTCAGTACCAGTACTTGAACCGCTCACACCCGATAAAATGCGCGGTGGCTCTTTATCAAATAAGTTACTTGCACCAGCGTAAAGCTCTGTTGAATCGCTGATATGGTAACTTGCTTGAACATCATGATACGTTACTGAACCAATCCCTACTCCACCTGGAGCAATACCAAAACCACTTAAGAATTGATCATCAAAGTCTGCAGCGCCAATGTAAGTTAAGCTCCAGTTAAAATCAAAGTCGTTAAGTTTATAACCAAAGTTCCAGTTAGCTTTATGCTCTGATGCACCAATTTCTCCAGCAAACTCATCTTTATCAGCGCCTGGAAGTGGAATGCTATAACCATCGATTAGGTAAGTATAAGCAAGGCGAGTTCTAAACGCACCTGGACCAATATCAGTAGAGTACGTTAGTGTTAAATCAACACCTTCTGTACCTAAACCACCACTGTTAGATACACCACTGTCGATAAATTCTAGTGAACCAGCACTATTATTACCTGATGGCGCACTACGACGAGTTACAAAGTCACAAAAGCTTGTATCGCCGCCGCCATAACATTGGTCAAGAATAAACTGACGAGGTGTAGATACTATTGCATCTGTAATTTCGATATCAAAGTAATCAAGCGTAATGTCTAGTCCTGAAATTAGGTTTTCTGGTGTAAATACTAAACCTACTGTTACAGAGTCACCAACTTCTTCTTTTAAATCTTGGTTACCACGGTTAAAGCCACTAATGCCTTGTAAGTCAGACTGGTTAAGCGTGAACTCACCATTTGAAGCGATATTAGTTGTAACACCACCATCTGTTCGACAAGCATCACCAGCAGCACCACCGCCACTATTAGTAACACCTAAACATGGATCGTTTAAGCCACTTGGGAAAGTTTGTGAAGGCGGAGAAAATAGTTCATCGATATTTGGAGCACGTGTTGAACGAGCACGAGTAGCACGTAAACGTAAGCTATCCATTACTTCCCAATCAACACCCACATTCCAACTTTCAGTGCTACCTACAGTTGAATAGTCAGATAAACGAACTGCTGCATTCATCGTTACAGTATCAAGTACTGGGATGTTTGCTTCTACATAGTACTCTGTTACGTCAAACGAGCCTTCTGTTGCTGGGATTGCATTACCCGCATTAAGACCTGCTTGCTGTAGTGCATCAAATTCACTGCGTGAAAATTCTTCGCGGTATTCAAAACCAGCTGCAATACCTACCGTACCTGCTGGTAAATCAAATAAATCACCTGAAATATTACCACCAATGATTTCTTGCTCAACCGACGTTGAAAGTGAGCTAGGTGCACTTACAAAATCAATAGCACCTTGCGATAACGAATTAAAACCATAAATGTCTACTGGTGCACAATTAAAGCCACGTGCTGTCGCATCGATACAGATAGCCTCATCAGTAATACCATCACCATCTAAATCTTGGCTATCGATCACAGCTTCTAAACCTTGACGGAAGCTTTGTACATTAACTAGACCGCCTGAAACTTGTTGCTCTTTTGTTTTACCGTATACATAGTAAGTATCGTAAAACCAACCATCGGCTATTTCACCTTGAAAACCAAGTGCTAAACGGAATGTATCACGCTCTGCTCGTGCTCCACGATTACCGATATCACTTAAACGTTTTGCAAAGAAGATATCTCGTGCGCCATCACCATCGGTATCGGTTGCTGCGTTATATATATCGTCTGGAACAAACGCGTTACGTAAAAGCTCACCGTTTACATTAAATTCAATTGGTACCTGGCCATTTGCATAAATGTCGTCAGAGGCAAAAGGAAATGGCTCTAATTCAGAAACGGTTGTTGTTGCAGCGTAAGTGCCTTCATAAAAAAAGCTATGCTTGTCGCTTAACTCGTAGCTACCATTTGAGGCGAATAAGTAACGCTCTGTAGGTATTGCTATTGTACGTACACCGCTTCGGTTAAAACCATTTGCAGCTACGCCATCGCCGCCATTAGTACTAAATGAGTTTTGTAGGTTGTTTGCATCATTAAATGTAAATGTTTCATCCCCAGCGCTAAAACGACCTTGTGGTGGAAATGAAGATAAAAACGGGCTTACTGCATCAAATACAGAACCTGGATTTGCTACTGGATCATCTTCGAAGAAAATACCTGAAAATTGGTCTACCGCTGAGCGATCACGGTCACGTGAGAAAACAGCGCCTTGATCGGAGTAACCAAGGTGAAACATTGCGTGTCCTTTACCATCTGAGCTTGATAAGCCTGAGGTAAAGTTAAATTGGCGTGACTCATCATCACCTTCACTCGATTCACCGTACTGACCATCAAACTCAACGCCTTCAAAGTCATCTTTTAAAACAAAGTTAACTACACCAGCAACAGCGTCAGAGCCATAAACAGATGAAGCACCACCTGTCATAATTTCAACACGTTCAATAAATTGGCTCGGAATAGTGTTTAAATCGACAGCAGAGCTACCTGGTACACCTGATACATAACGACGACCGTTAACTAATACCAATGTACGGTTAGAACCTAAATTACGTAAATCTACAGTCGCAACACCTGCACTCGCTGTACTAAAGTTTGAGTTAGTACGACTGATTGCCGGTGAACCAAATGCTGGATTATCTAGTAGTAAATCTTGAATATTTAATGAACCAGATGCGTCGATTGCTGTGCTATCTACAACTTGAATAGGCGCTGATGACATCGCCTCAGCTGAACGAATGCGAGAGCCTGTAACTTGTACACGTTCTATTTTAGTAATTTCGTCATCTTCTGCAGCCACACCTTGAAATGAAATGCTTGCAAGTATCGCGCTGCTTAGCGCAACTGTTAACGACGATTTTTTAAATAATCGCGCGCTACCTTTGTTAGTTAATGTCATATAATTCCCCTGAATTGTTATTTTTGTAACTAAATAGTTACTTCGCGGATTACAGTAAGGGGATTTATTTAAACACTCTACGTACGTTATTTATTAGGCGTAATCTTTGGTATGAATAGCTAGTTTGATGGGACGAATTAGTACGTCACAATTATTTTATAAATATATTGTACTTTTCATAACAGTTTTTCCGCTAAGCACGGTCTTTATTATTATATACAGCAAGAGATATAAAATAATGGTCGCTTCTTTTCATGCATTAACTTTTGTTAGTAACACTAAGTTTGCAACATTTTTAACAAAGCGCGTGCAAGAGCACCGACACTTTGAATCTCAATCTTTTATTCAGGCAAACAGATTAGATCAGATAGATACAGATCAATACAACGTACTGTTTTACGAACTAACTAATCTGGCAGACCCTATGCAAATAGTGCATTTAACAGAGCTAGCTAAAAAGCTTAAGTTAGTCATTATTGCCCAGTCGGGTCATTTTGCGAGTTTTGCTTTTGAAGTTGGCGCTGTTGATTTTTTAATAGTAGATTCAACTGCACCACGTATTGATAAATGCTTTGATAAACTAATTCACCTTTGCCCGATTGCAAGCGCGGCCGAACGTCAATATCAACAAAGCACACAAACCGAAAAACCATCATCACATATCGTAGTTAAAGATGTAGGTAAGGTAAGGCTAATTGATATAAAAGATATTATTTGGATTAATGGTGCGGGCAATTATGTAGAGCTCCATTTTACCCAAGGTAGTACACCGGTATTACACCGCGAAACCATGAAAAATATTGAACAGCAGCTAGAGCCAGAAGGGTTTATTCGTATTCATCGCTCAACGCTGGTAAGAAAACAAGCTATCTGCGAACTAATGCCTACTGACAGTGGCGATTATAAAGTCAGACTTAAAAACGATATGTGCTTAAACCTTTCAAGGCGCTATAAAGGGTGTTTAGAGAGTATTATAAGCCCTCTTCAGTAGCGGTTTATAATACTCATATTAATTACCAGTTCTGTTTTATATAACTATCACTTGGATGCACTAATAAATAGCTTTCGGTATCTTTATAAAAATTAACTTCTACATCGCTATTTTTCCATACTTTTTCAAACATGTTTTTAGCTATGATATTAATGTTTATATAGTCAACTCGTTGATAGCCACGTTCTTTTACACCCGCAAAATAGGCCTCTAACGAATCAAGACTATCTAAAGTTAACAGTTCAAACTCTTTTAAGTTAACAATCACAAACTTAATCGTATTTTCAGGGTGAGTGCTCAATTCTTGAATAACACCATTAGTTAATGATGTTATACCTTCATTGTTAAAGCTCCCCTTCAATTTTAAATACATATGAGGGGGCTGTGAACAAATCTGAAATTCGCCATGTGCTCCAAACATAAATTACCTTATATATATCAACTTCTATATATAGAGTAATACAATTTTCCGATTTTGCAGTTAATTTAACAGCGCAATAAAAAAGGCCATTTCGAGAGCTTTTTCTTCTAAGCTTTTAAAACGACCTGATGCACCGCCATGACCTGCATCCATATCGGTTTTAAATACTAAAATATTACTGTCTGTTTTAAGTTCACGCATTTTTGCAACCCACTTCATAGGCTCCCAATACTGTACTTGTGAGTCATGAAGACCGGTAGTAACGAGTATGTTCGGGTAGTTTTGTGCGCTAATATTGTCATAAGGTGAGTAAGCTTCAATTACATCATAAAATTGAGGCTCATTTGGATTACCCCATTCATCGTATTCATTTGTTGTGAGCGGAATACTCTCATCAAGCATTGTGGTTAATACGTCTAAAAATGGTACATGACAGCCAACACCGCAATATAACTCTGGTGCCTGGTTTACAACCGCTCCCATTAATAAGCCACCGGCACTGCCGCCTGAGGCAAACACCTTATTGCTATCACAATAACCTTGATCAACAAGCGCTTTTGTCACATCAATAAAGTCACTAAAGCTATTTTGTTTATGCTCTTTTTTACCTTGCTCATACCATTCGCGACCTAGCATTTCAGAGCCTCGAACATGCGCAATAACATAAACAAAGCCACGATCGAGCAAGCTCAGTGACGAACTAGAAAAACTAGGATCAATCGTATAGCCATAGGCGCCATAGCCGTATTGAAATAACGGATTTGTGCCATCTTTTTTAAAGCTGTCTTTTCGATAAACAACAGACACAGGTACTTTAACTCCGTCGCGAGCAGTTACCATTAATCGCTCCGACTGATAGTCATCGGCATTAAAACTACCGAGTACTTTTTGCTGTTTAAGTAGTGTTTTTTCGCCAGTTGCTAAATCAACATCATATAAAGAACCTGGTGTTGTTAAGCTTGAGTAATAAATACGCGCAGTGCGAGTGTCTGGCTCTGGGTTCATTGCTATTGCAGCATAATAACAAGGATCGGCAAACTCAAGTGCCATACGATCCCCTAACCTATTAACAACTACGAATCGAGCTTGCCCTTGCTCGCGTTCACTCAATACTAAAAAGTCATTAAATAACTCTACACCTTCAAGTAGTACATTTTCTCTGTGAGCTGTATGCTCAAACCATTGTGTTTTATCAGCAATCGTTTCGTTTGTTGCCGTCATTAATCTAAAGTTTTTAGCTTGCCAGTTAGTCACAATATAAAATGTGTCACCTAGCTTATCTACGTCAAACTCGTGGCCATCTTCACGCGGCATTAATGCTTTAAATTCGTCAGTGGGCTTATTAGCATCAAGCACCCATGTATCGTTGGTCTCTGTCGATGCTAAATCAATAATAATTAAGCCTTCGTCGCGGCTTTTACCAAGCCCCATAAAAAAGCTGCTGTCTTGCTCTTCGTAAACCATTACGTCTTGGCTTTGCTCGCTGCCAAGCTCATGCCTAAATACTTGGTATCCTAGTAGCGTTTTTAAATCTTTTTTTACGTAAAAAACAGTTTTATTGTCGTTAGCCCAAACAACCTGCCCTTCTGTATTTTCAAGTACACCAGGTAGCATTTCACCGGTCGTTAAGCTTTTAAAGCGAACATTATAAATACGACGACCTTCAGTATCTTCAGAGTAAGCCATAAGCTGCTCGCATGGGCTTAGTGCGACTTCTCCTAGCTCAAAAAACTCAAATCCCTCAGCTAATATATTCACATCGAGTAAAAGCTCTTTATTATCAGCCCTTATGCTCGTGCTTCTATAATGGCGAGAGTACTCATCATCACCACGAACTTCTGAGTGATACCAGTATTTCCCGTCTTTAACGGGTACCGAGTTATCATCTTTTACAATGCGTGCTTTTAACTCTTCAAAAAGTGTATTTTGGAGTGGCTTCATTGCAGCTAACTGTTCATCGCAATACGCATTTTCAGCATGTAAATGAGCAAGTACTTGCTCATCCTGACGATCGTCATCACGCATCCAATAGTAATTATCAGTGCGTATTTTATTATGAGTACTTAATGTATGGGCTTGCTGTTTAGCAATCGGGAAATTAGGTAATAAACTTAAAGAATAGTCAGGACGAGACACAACAAAACCAATTAAAAAAATAACGTGATTTACAGTTTATCATAAAAATAAAAAAGCCCATCCAATAGTTGGATGGGCTAAAACGGTAAACGCTTCATTACTAAAACCGCTATACCTTTGGGAAGATAATTCACTAACAGCCTTATATTTGCTGCCAAGCCATAGCCCAACTTTGTCCAATACCGGGCTCGAACATAAACTTTTTATCGTCACTCGCGCGGCAAAACTCATTAAATGGCCAAGGCCTACATTGATAAACATGCCCTGTTTTTGGCTGCAATACCTTTGTACCCGCATTATAGTTTTCACAATTTTCAGGGTACACGTAATCATAAGTATCAAGGTTATTAACAACACGCTCATCGCATTTTGCAATACAATGAAAATCGACATGCGCTTTACATATACCACTGCTTTGCAAAGCAAAAATTTCATTGTTTCTATAGGCTACAATTAAACCTTGTTCGGTCATTTTACCTGCGCTAACAAGGGGTACATGCACGTTAATATGCTCGGCAACTAAACGTGGCCATGCGTGAGGTTCACCTTGTTCAAGCGAGGTGATTTTGTAATCAAATGATAAACTAACTAGCTCTCCTTGCATGTCATAAAAGGTTACACTCACCACATCGCCAATAAACAATTGGGTATGATGATTTAAGCAACCTATTGTTGACCACTTTCCACAGGCCAACGACGTATGCATAAACACGGCAACACCTTAAGAGTTACAAAATCTTATCCATACACTATGGATACACAAAAAATACACTGAGGGCAAGTGATACATAACAACACGTTATGCAGTAGTCCCGCTACCATAGCTTTATAAAAAGCCTTAGACCGGAAACTTTGCGCCCTAATCTTTCGATTAGTTTGCCAGCAATGCGGCGATTATAATTCGGCCCCGCATAACAATCAAACAAAAGAATGTAACCAAAAATAAAAACCAGCCCTTTAAGATTGGTTTAATGTGTTTTTAACTAAATAAATAAGTTAAAGGTTCTTTTGCCCACGTAAATATCAGCAACACCAATAAAGATATAAATATTAGCCACGCAGGCCAAGACGCTTTTGTTACTTTAGCCTCAGAGTCATCCGCTTTTAACTCTTTTGAGCCTGTGATCATCGCCTTAACTAGCGGCTTACCTTTTATTCTATAAACAATAATAGCTAATACATGTAAACCAATAGCATAAAGTAAAATGTCAAAATTCAGCTCATGTAGCCAATTTGCAAAATCAATCGTATCGCTAGACACATATTGAGCAAGCGGGCCGTCAGTTAAAATGCCATCACTACTCATTAACCCGGTAATAAGCTGCGTAATTATAATTATAAAAAATACCATTACCATACAACTGCCAGGTGCTGAATGACCTAGCGAGTCGCTTGGTGTCTTTAGTGCCTTTAAAATAGCACGAGGAGAGTGCAGCAACCCACTTAATCTCGCAGTTTTACTTCCGATAATGCCCCATATTAAACGCGTTACGATGAGTGCTAAAGTAAAGAACCCAGCAACAAAATGAAGCTCAATCATGCCCTCTTCAATACTAAAATAAAGCACCGCAATACTTACAACCAAAAACCAATGAAAGCATCTAATAAACCCATCCCACACTTTTAACGTCGTCATTGCGCCTATCCTTAAAAAAACAGTATTATCTAATTCGTTAACTACTTTAACATCATAATATTAAGGTATCCTTATGAGCCATTCTACAAGCCGTGCGAGTAAATATCATGCAACCAGTTAAAAAAGCTATTTTAAAAGGCTTTTTAGATATGCTACCTCTGTGTTTAGCCGTTGTTCCTTGGGGTATTTTATGTGGTTCTTTAGCGATTCAAAATGGCTTTAGTGCACTAGAAACCCAAGCAATGTCGTTATTAGTCTTTGCAGGCTCTGCACAGCTTGTTGCAATTGAACTTATGGCGGGCAACACACCATTGCTCACAATTTTATTCACAACATTTATTATTAGCTCTCGGCACTTTTTATACGGTTTAGCTGTGCGTCATAAGGTAATTGACCAACCTATGCGTTGGCGCTTACCAGTAAGTTTTGTATTAACCGATGAGCTATTTGCATTTTCTCACCATAGAAAAGCGTACAGAACAAAAACACGTTTAATATACGCATTGAGCGCTGGTTTTAGCTTTTATATTGCATGGAATATTTGGACGTTAATTGGCATTGTAGCAGGCACAATGCTGCCCGACTTAACTAATTTAGGGCTCGACTTTGCCATTGCTGCCACGTTTATAGCTTTGGTTATTCCGGGCATTAAAAATCTGGCCTCACTCGTTACGGTAATTGTAGCAGGCATTAGCGCAACGCTTTTAAAAAGCACAGGATTTGAGTTATGGCTTGTTTGCTCAGCGCTGCTGGCAATGGCCGCAGGTTACAGCACAGCAAGACTAACCACTAAAAAGGAAGTAACGCCATGATGACGACTATTTTACTCATGGCGTGCATTACATTTTTTACGCGTTATTTATTTTTACACCGTGCTTTGCCGTTTAAAGTAGGCCCTAAAATGCAGCAATTTTTAAGCTTTAGCGCACCAGCAGTGCTTACAGCAATTTGGGTGCCTATCGTGTTTTTGAATGAAGATGGCATTAACTTAAACTGGCAAAACCCTTATTTAAGCGCAGCAATAGTCGCCATTATTGTTGCCTACAAAACACATAATATTTATTACACTACGCTTGCCGGTATGGGGCTATTTCTAATTTTAAATTAGTGCGATCTTTATACTTTATGAAATACTGCACTCAGGTTAAAATGCGGCTAACAACAATAAAAAGACGCCAATATGCACAAATTCCATCAATTAAGCGCAACAAGCTTGCAGGGTCAACCTATCAACTTTAATGATTTTGAAGGGAAGGTTGTGCTTATTGTTAATACCGCAAGTAAATGTGGATTTACCTACCAATACGAGTCGCTTCAAGCTTTGCATAATAAATATGCCAGCCAAGGTTTAGTTATTCTGGGATTTCCGTGCAATCAATTTGGTCAGCAAGAACCCGGCGACGCAACACAAATAGAGCAAGGGTGCTTAATTAATTTTGGTGTGAGTTTTTTAATAGCGGCCAAAGTAGATGTAAACGGTGAGCATGCACATCCTGTATTTCGTCACTTGAAATCGGCTTTACCTGGTTTTTTAACACGTAAAATAAAGTGGAATTTTACTAAATTTTTAATTGCCGCAGATGGTACACCAATTAAACGTTATGCACCTTTTATTAAACCCGAAAAGCTAGAACTTACAATTCAAAAAGCATTAGCACAGGCTAAAAGTACGCTTTAAAAAGTAATAAAGAGGCGCAAGGCCTCTTTATTACCAATACTATTGAAACTTAAACATACGCATAACTGCACATTTAAACTCTCAATATTAATTGGTATTTTATTTATACTAGTGAAATTTAATCGGTGTAATCGCTTAAATCGTCTTCGCCTAGATTTTTACGCAAGCGTTTTTGCTCAAGGTAGTCTTCCAACTTCTTTTTAACCTTTTGCTTGTTCTTATCGTGTTGATTACGTCCGAGCATTTCGTACTCGTCTTCAACAAAATCGTCATCTAGCGCATCGTAACTAAATGTCTTACCCACAACCCACTCCATAAAGTGTTTGAGACCAACCAAGGATTTTATTATCGCAATAGCCGGTAAAATTAAAAATGTTTAATGCCAAAGTGCAATGCAAATTAACATCAAAATAAAGCCACGCGACTACTGTAAATAGTCTTCATGTCAGTAATGTGAATAAATAGCGCTAAATTTGAATTGAGGAAAGTGAGAGTTTTTTATCGTATCGATAAATAAAATTTATTAATTTTCATTAGTTAGCCAATTTGACTAAAAAATAGTTATTTATTAATTATTTTGACTTGCTAAAAAATAAATAAAAACACTTAATCAATTGTTTTTTATGGAAAAATAAAACTGGCATCAAACTTGTTATTAATTAATCGTCATCAACAAAAAGTAGAGAACAAACATGAAAAAATTACTATTAGTTAGCGCATTAATTTGTACGCCAGCCGCTATGGCTCATAACGACAACGATTCTGCAATTTCATTTAGTAACGATGAATGTAACGTCGAATTTAAAAACGATGTACGTATTAAACCAAACGAATTAGAAATTTTTACTGCCAATAATAAAACTATGCAATTTAATGCCCATGGTGACTTAACCGTAAATGGCGAGCTTGTAGCGCTTAATAGCTCACAACGCGAAGCACTGAATAAGTACTCTGACAGCTTACGCACTCAATTACCTGAAGTAGCTAACATAGCGTTAGAGGGTGTTAAAATTGCCGGTGTGGCATTAGAAGAAGTAGGCAATGCATTTAATATTGACGGTCTTGATAATATGTCTGAGCTTATGGACGACATTAAAATTGAGGTAGAAAACACATTTTACCAGCAAGGTACATTTGTAATGGGCCAACAAAGTTTTAATCAATTTGGCGAAAACTTTGAACAACAATTTGAGCAGCAGATAGAAACAGCGGTTGAATCAGCAGTAATGCAATCAATGGGCAGTATTTTAGTGGCTTTAGGTTCTGAGTTACTTGGTTCAGGCGGCGATATGGATGCCTTTGAACAACGCATGGAAAATATGGGTGCACAAATAGAAGAAAAAGTAGAGCTACATGCAAGCGCACTTGAAGAGAGAGCTAACTCTTTATGTGAAAACTTTGCTGATATTGCAAAACAAGAAGAGCAATTAGTAATGCAAGTGCCAGAGCTTAAAGGTTACCAGTTATTTAGCTTTAAACAGAATTAGTACAGCAAACGTTATTTAACATCCCTTTGGCAGCACTTAAGTTTACTTAAATGCTGCTTTTTTGTGTTTCCCAAACTTATACCAACCTGCATAAATCTTTGATCAATTTAACGAATTAAATTGCACTATAACTTCGTTAAAAATTTTTTATTTAGAACAACTAGATACAAAAACTTTTGCCTAGTTCTAGCGTAATTTTCTTAACGTTAAATAGACCCCATATATAAGCAGATTGGTATTACTTTTTAGCTAATAAAGTGAGCTTACCCAGAGTAATAATTGCTTGCTCTATCTGCTCGCTCCACGGCACACCATAGCTTAACCTTACGCAGCTTTTATACTTATTAGAGGCTGAAAAAATAAGCCCAGGGGTAATACTAATACCAACCTCAAGAGCAAGTAAAAATAATTTTTGACTATCGTATTCGCCTCCTAAGTCTAGCCACATTACACAGCCTCCTTTTGGATCGCTTATACGTGTATTTTTTGGCATAGTTTGCTGTAAGCACCAGCGCATACGCTCTTTGTTATCGCGCAGGCGCTGCCTGAGTACTTTTAAGTTTCGATCGTATTCTCCGCTTACAATAAATTCTGATAACGCCCATTGGTTTATTAGTGAAGCCGAGCAGCTTAATGCCCTTTTGTATCGCCGCGCTTGTGTTGCAAATTTACCTGCAACTACCCAACCAACACGATAGCTAGGCGCTGCGGTTTTAGAAAAAGATGAGCAGCTAATTACCAACCCTTTTTTGGAATATGCTAGAGCAGGCGTACCTCGGTTTGCCGTAAAATATAAATCGCCGTATACGTCATCTTCAATAAGCACTACGTCGTGGCTTTCGAGTAACTCCACCAGCTGCTGCCTATTTGTATCTGGCATAAAGCTGCCTACAGGGTTGCTAATTGCTGTCGAGAATAAACACGCTTTTATGTCATGCTCATTCAAAGCGCGATCCAAATCGCTTAACCAAATGCCATTATCTGGGCACAGTGGTATTTCGAGCGCTTTAAGCCCTAAGCTTTCTATTAGCTCTATAATCCCGTGATAACAAGGTGTCTCAATAGCCACTACATCGCCAGGCTTTGTCACGCACTTAAGCGCAATAGCCATGGCCTCTTGCGCACCATTGGTGATAACAAGCTCGTCCATATCAATGCCAATACCAAAATCTAAATAGCGATGCACTAATTGCTTTTTCAGCGGTACAAACCCATCTGTTGGGCCATAGTTTATGGCTTTACTGCCCGCAATTGTCATTACGCGGCGCATGTTTCTGGCGAGTGCTTTATCGGTAGGTGCTGCGGCAATTGGGTTAGCGATACCAAAAGGGACTACGTTCGCTTGATGAATCGCGCTGTACACCTGCTCTATTAAGGCTTGTTTATTTACCACAACAGGTTCGCGACTTAATTTAACTCGCTTAGGTAAATTATGCGCCATGCTAACGACTTTTAAAAAATATCCTGATTTTTCACGCGCCTCTACTAACCCTTGATCTTCAAGTGACTGGTAAGCCTGTTTTACAGTGGGGATACTTATGCTTAAGTTATCTGCCATTTTACGCAGTGATGGAAGTTTTTCGCCGGGGAGTAAAACTTGTTGAGCGCTCATATCTCTAATCAACTGAATAACTTGCTGATATAAAAACTCATGCCCTTGGCTATTTTTTTGTCTTATCATCACACACCAAATCTGTATAGGTTACATTTTTACTTTTCTGTATATGGTAAGTATACAGATAGGTCTTAAAATAGCCATTCAACCGGGCTTTGGAGACTAACCATGAAAAGTGCAGCGCTATACATTACAACCGTTTTAATTTGGGGCTCAACTTGGTTAGCCATAGAGTTTCAGTTAGGTGATATTGCGGTAGAGTTATCGTTATTTTATCGCTTTGCTATTGCAGCGCTTTTAATGTGGTTATATGTAGCGTACAAAAAACCCGACATGCGATTTAAGTTACTGGATCATGGCTTTTTTGTTTTATTAGCCATTTGTAATTTTGGATTAAATTATTTAATGCTTTACTGGGCACAAAATCACCTTACCTCAGCCATGACCTCTATTGCCTTTTCAATGCTGCTGGTTATGAACATAGTCAATACTCGGTTATTTTTTGGTAAGCCAATCTCAAAACGAATTTATACAGGTGCTGTACTCGCTGTATTAGGTATTACGTGTCTGTTTTGGCCACAGTTACAGCAGTTCGACTTGAGTAATGGTGCATTGGTCGGGTTACTACTTGCCCTTGGTGGCACCTTTGTGGCTTCATTAGGAAATATGGTAAGCGTTCGTAATTCTCGTAAACAAATTGGTGTATTGCAAGGCAATGCATGGGGCATGTTATACAGCGCTATAGGCTTGGCTTTATATGTATTAATGAACGATGTGCAATTTAGTTTAAACGCTCCACCAAGTTACTGGCTATCACTACTTTATCTATCAATATTTGGCACTGTAATCGCTTTTGGTTGCTACTTTGCTCTACTTAGAAATATAGGCCCTGAAAAAGCCAGCTACGTTATTGTTTTATTCCCACTAGTGGCAGTAACACTGAGTAGCTTTTTTGAAGGCTTTGAATGGCACGCAAATACCTTTGCAGGATTTAGCCTAGTGCTATTAGGTAACGCCATTGTGCTTACCCCAACAAAACGAATTAACGCCTTTTTAGCTAATAGAGCAATGGCTAAAAGTGGCTCCGTCCCCAGTTAGACGCGTTATTAACGCAACTAACGTAAAAGCGCCTACCCTACTGTAGGCGCTTTTTTATTGGCATATGAAAAAGTAAAGCCTGCCCATGTACACTAATAACGGCAGGAGTTTTACCTACCAGTTCACCATCTGCTTCAATCAATAACCCTTCAGTTTTTATGGAAGCTGTATTTAAGCGACTGTAGTTAAGGTTTTTTATATGCTGATGGCGCTTAAAAAACAACTTCATAAAGCTTATTACGTTATAAAAAAGCCCACCCGATCGCATTTGATAACACTCAAGCAGCCCATCAGTTAAATCTGCTTTTGGCGCTATTTCTAGACCACCACCAAAGTACTTATGATTAGCAAATACGGTAATTAAATTTTTATACTGCCTAACATCGTTATTAAACGTACCTTGTAACTGCTGAGCTTGATAATAAAATAGCTCCTTAATGCTCGTCCAACTGTAATCAAAAGATGAAAAACTAGCTTTAGCATTAATCGCTTTAACTACATGAGCATCAAACCCTACCCCTGCAATATTAATAAAATAGCGGCTATTAATTTTTCCTACATCAATTGCTGTCGGTGTATTAAATAGTGCCTTTCGCCAATCATCTTCTTTGCAACTAAACCCTCTCGAGAAATCGTTACCTGTACCGCAAGGCAATAATGCTAACGTACAGCTACTCCCTATTAACGCATTAACCGCCAAGCTCAATGTACCGTCTCCGCCAAGTACAACTACTTTGGTAAATTTACTCAGTAGCAACCTTATTTGAGCGCAGTCATCGTTAAAGTTTCCCGTTGTAGTAAACATACAATAAGAAAAACTGCGTTTTTTACAAATGCTTTTAAGCCATATTAGTGATTTTTCACTCTGTTTTTTTGTACTTGGTTTAATAATTATTAGTAGTGACAAGCTTTTGTTTCCAACAATGTATTTAAGAACGAATAAAAAAGAGTTTAATTGAGTTTTTTTAATCTGAATAACTAGTCAAAAAGTTTGTTTGAAATGCATATAAATAAATAAAAAAACACAGAAACACCAGTATTGGCGAGAGTAAAGCCGATTTTATTTTAACTATTTATGCAAAAACCATAATAAAAAACACTGAACCGCACGTTAATAAAATCAATAAGGATTAGTTTAACTAATCCGTCAGGCTCAATTTTTATCGTTGTCTTTTTAATCAAACAACGTGCAAAATGCACGCGATTTCAACATATACAACCCGGAGCAAAATAATGAAACCAATTAACACATTAAATCAAACAGCAGCAGCTCAAGTAGCAGTTAAACCAACTAACCGTAAAGCAAGAATGTTAGCTAGACTTAACACTATTGGTAAAAGACTAGCACTTAGCGGCGCAGCTCAATATAAATAATCACCCAACCATGATTATTTTTCGGTGCAGCGAACACTCAACCACTAAATGAAGTCACTTATTTAGCTCCCCTTGTTTGCTGCAACCTATTTATTTTATTAAAAATTGCCTTAATTTCCCCTTATTTACAAAAAAAACCTCATTTACGTACGTTTTTTAGGCAAACAGTCATTTTGCTATTTACACAGCGGTATCACCTAAGTATTATTCTGCGTCACGGAGAGATGGCAGAGTGGTCGAATGCACCGGTCTTGAAAACCGGCATGGGTTTATAGCCCATCTAGGGTTCAAATC
>NZ_JADYWQ010000021.1:0-60628 GCF_015864725.1 Pseudoalteromonas sp. NSLLW24
ATTGCTTTATATTGTTAAAGAACGTTTTGAGTCGCTTTAGCGTCTCAAGGGATGCGAATAATACACCCTTTATTTTTCGAGTCAACACTTAGTTTTAAACTTTCTTTTGGAAGATTTAAAACCGAAGTTTTATTTAACTCTCTGAGTAGTTCGCTCCTCGCTATGCGTTGGCGTTTCCCGTCTCAGTGGGGTCGCATTATAGGGAGATCATATTTTTACGCAAGCACTTTTTTAAAGAAAAAGTAAAAAAAGATACTGTTCGGTTAGTATCTGAACTAAACCCCCTAAAACTGATAGTTTTGTAACCAAACAGTGCACTGTATGGTACAAAAATCACCTTGCTGATACACTCAAAGACTAATAATTATGATCTAAAAGGTACTAACTATGGCAATTCGTTCTTATAAAGGTGTTACTCCTTCATTTAATTCGTCTGTTTATATTGATGAGTCATCGGTTTTGGTTGGTAACATTACTTTAGGTGATAATAGTAGTGTGTGGCCGTTAGTAGCTGCACGTGGTGATGTTAACTATATACGTATTGGTGAGCGTACAAATATACAAGATGGCAGTGTTTTGCATTTATCTCGTGCAACTAAAAGCAATCCTGATGGTTACCCACTTATTATAGGTGACGATGTAACTGTTGGTCATAAGGTAATGTTGCATGGATGCGTACTAGGAGATCGTATACTTGTGGGTATGGGCGCTATCATTATGGATAACGTGGTTGTTGAAGATGATGTAATTATAGGCGGCGGCTCTTTGGTGCCTCCAAACAAGCGTTTAGAGTCTGGTTACTTATATGTAGGAAGTCCAGCTAAGCAAGCCCGCCCTCTTACAGAGCAAGAACTTGCCTTCTTAAAAATATCTGCCGATAACTATGTATCACTTAAAGATGAATACTTAGCTGAAATCGATAACTTAAGTTAATAAGCTTACTTCAATTTGGCCTGCCGAGTTATAGCTCTCTTCTTCGATAAGCTCCTCGGCACGTTCTTCGTAATCAAAACGATACTTTTCAAAATACTCTGTTGCGTGACTTTCGTCTGTTAATTTAAGTGTATTTACTTCTATTATACATTCCACCAGCATGCCACTAACTTGTGCAAAAAAAACTAACTGATGATCGGGCTCTCTAAACTCTAGCCTATCTATAAACTGTATTGCCTGATTCATTTAAGCGTTCCTTGTTTGAGTGCATCAACGACGGGAAGTATTTTTGGCATTTTGTTACGCCATACATAATATGCTTGAGCAGCTTGACCAACTAACATTCCACTGCCATCTAAAAGCTTAGCGTTAATATTATGCTGTGCAACCCAATTCATAAAAATGGTATTTTGCAATGAATAAAACATGTCATAAGCGACTTCACAGTTAGTTATGTGTTTTTCATCAAGAGCTGGAAGCTCATTATTCATACTGCTAGATGTAGAGTTTATAATTAGTGAGTAATCGCTTACTGGTAAATCATCAAAGCCAAAGCCAGATACTGGTCCATATTGAGTAAACAGCTCTGCGAGTTCTTTAGCTTTTTGTGCTGTGCGATTAACTATTATTATTTCCTGAGGGTTATGCTCTAACAAAGGTAAAATAACCCCTCGAGCAGCACCGCCCGCACCTATGATTAAAATGCGTTTATTAGTTATGGCTACTTCATTAGCGACTAAATCATTTACAAAGCCCACACCATCGGTGTTATCACCGAGTAATGTGCCATCATCTCGTTTTTTTAATGTATTAACAGCCCCTACAATTTTAGCTAATGGCGTAAGCTCATCGGCCATTGCATAGGCTTGCTCTTTAAATGGCATTGTAACGTTAGCACCAACACCACCTTGCTCAAAAAAAGACAATACTGTTTTTTCAAAGTTATCGATAGGTGCTAATATTGCGCGATAGTCGATTTGCTCACCCAGTGATACAGCAAATTGTTTATGTATCGCGGGGGATTTTGAATGTTTAATTGGATTTCCAAAAACCGCATATTTGTCCATTTTAAAGCAACCTCTTTGCAGCTATATACTGCCTATTAACGATGATAAGTAATATGATTAAACGACTTTTTTCTAAATCTAAGCCAGCTCCTGAGCAACAGGCTCCTACTCCTGAAAAAACACCGTATGAAATAATAGGTGGAGAAAAAGGGGCGCGTGCTATCTCCAATCGATTCTACGACATAATGGAGTCAGATGAATACGCTAAACCGTTATATGATATGCATCCTCTGCCATTAGATCGAATTCGCCAAGTATTTTTTGAATTTTTATCTGGTTGGTTAGGCGGGCCAAACCTATTTACTGAAAAACATGGCCAGCCAATGCTACGTAAAAGGCATATGCCTTTTACTGTAGATAAAGCATTGCGCGATCAGTGGGTGCACTGCATGAATAAAACGCTGGATATAGAAATAGACAATCCGTTGTTACGTGAAGGCTTAAAACAATCATTCTCTCAACTAGCAACGCATATGATCAATCAGCATTAAATTTGTATTTAGCTACAATGTAAAAAGGCGCTTATTAGCGCCTTTTTGATTACTGTGTAATTGTTATAATTGCCATTCTCTGGCTATCAGCTCACTTGGTTGACTCGTTAGCCACTCTTGCGGGCGTAAGTAATACTGATATAGGTTAGCTTCTGGGCTACTTGGCTCTGGTTTATAGTTATATTCCCAGCGTGCAAGTGGTGGCATAGACATTAATATAGACTCAGTGCGCCCGCCACTTTGCAGTCCAAACAACGTGCCTCTATCCCATACTAAATTAAACTCTACATAACGTCCGCGACGATAAAGCTGAAAATCACGTTGTTGTTCTGTGTATTCGTCATTTTTGCGACGTTCAATAATAGGTAAATAGGCATCTAAAAATCCATTACCCACCGATTGCATAAACGCAAAACTCTTTTCAAAACCAAGTTCGTTTAAATCGTCAAAAAACAAACCGCCTACTCCGCGCGTCTCGTCTCTGTGCTTTAAATAAAAATACTCGTCGCACCATGTTTTATATTTTGGATAAACTTCACTACCAAATGGCGCACAAATGTCGTGAGCAACTTGATGCCAATGCTGTACGTCTTCTAATACTGGATAAAAAGGAGTGAGATCAAATCCGCCACCAAACCACCATATTGGCTCTTCGCCTTCTTTTTCGGCTATAAAAAAGCGCACATTGGCATGACTTGTTGGTACATGAGGGTTTTTAGGGTGAATAACTAACGACACACCACATGCGTGAAAGCTTCGCCCTGCAAGCTCTGGTCTATGTGCTGTTGCAGAACCTGGCATTGAAGCGCCAAATACATGAGAGTAATTTACTCCACCTTGCTCTATTACAGTGCCATTTGTGGTTACACGTGTACGACCACCACCGCCTTCTGCTCGCTGCCAGTTATCCTCTATAAATTTAGCACTGCCATCTGCAGCCTCCAAACCTTTGCAAATAGTGTCTTGCAAAGCCATAAAGTATGCTTTTACTTGATCTAATAATTCGCTTTGCATATTAACCTCTAAATATTTTTCCAGTCATGGCATCTTTTATTGTGCTTGGTTGAGTATTACCACCTAACGCCTCATCAACGTAAAAGCCAACTTGTTCTGCAAATTGCGCTTTAGCTTGCTCAATACTAATTACCGTTTCTTGACCGGTTAAGTTTGCACTGGTTGATACTAGTGGCTTACCAAACTCTTGGCACAAACGTTTTACTGTAGGATGGTTTGTTACTCTTACTGCAATGGTATCAAACTGCCCTGTGAGCCATTTAGGCGTATTTTTAGATGCAGGCATAACCCATGTAATTGCAGCAGGCCAACTCGAAAAAATATCAGCTCGTTTATCCATTGGTATTTTTGCATCATCTACGTATTTTAATAATTGTCCGTAGTTATCAGCAATTAAAATAAGTCCTTTTTCAACCGGGCGCTGCTTAATAGCTAATAGTGCCTCAACGGCTTGTTGATTATCTGGATCACACCCTAAACCATATACAGCTTCTGTTGGGTATAAAATAACTTCGCCTTGCGTTAAGCATGTTATTGCAGTGGGCGTATTTGAAAGGTCTGACAAAGTAGTCTCCAGATATAATTAAACGTTATTCAGTTGGGGTGAGCTTATGCATGCAGCTTTTTTGTGGGCATTGCAATAATGTGCCGTTTGCCATATTTCTCTCTATGACGATAGGCCAGTTACATTCAGGACACGGGTGTTCAACCGGTTTATTATTAAGTGTGTATTTACAACTTGGATAGCAATCACAAGAATAAAATACTTTACCAAATTTATTACTGCGCGCAACTAAATGACCTTTTTTGCATTTAGGGCAACTTGGCAAAGTGTCTTCGCTTTGTTTTTCTTCATTTTCGTTAGCAATGTAATGACACTCTGGATATCCCGTACACCCAATAAACATACCGTAGCGGCCATTTTTAACCACCAGCGGTTTACTGCACTGCGGGCATGCTGAATCTTCAAGAACTTTAATTTCATTACTATCGTGATGTGCCAACGGCCTAATAAAGTCGCATTTGGGATAACTTGCGCATCCTAAAAAAGGGCCTGATTTACTATTGCGGATCACTAACTCTGAACCACACTGTGGGCATATCTCGTATTCTTTTTCGAGGGCGTGCTTGTTCGCCGAGAAAAGCGAATGGTCGATTTTACTCATGGTGATCCTAATAGGTTGGTGAATTTTCGCCTAATATACCCAAACCACTTAAAGATACAAGCAATGCCGTGCTTATCCGTTTAAGTAATTTGAGTACAATTAAGATAATTATCTCTAATGAAGAAGTTCGCTAGGTTCATCAAAAATCAAATCTTCCATTTGCTCATATGCCTCTTCAGAGCCAGGAACATTAAACAAAATCATAAGTACAATCCATTTTAAATCTTCTAGGCTTATGGTTGGTTTATCTAGTGAGGCTAAACAGTCCATTACCATCTCACGAGTTACATTGTTAATTACGCCTATTTGCTCAATAAACATTAAAAAGCCACGACACTCAGCACTGAGCCTTTGGCATTCACTATCGGTAAATATACGCACAGCATCTTTAGGGTTAGTAATAAGATAAGGAGACTCGTCACTGTGTTGTAAATCGGCGAGTTGCTCTAACCAATCGAGTGCTTTAAATATCTCAGGCTTATTAAAGCCCGCCCGCAGTAGCTCATCGGTTAATTCATTTTGCTCTGCAAATATATCCGCTTCGCTATGAATGTAATTTTCAAAAAGATATAAAAGAATATCAAACATATTACCTCCCTGCGCTCAACTTAATATAACCATCTAACACTCGCTCAATCTGATCGTCTAATTCTAAATCGAGCAACCTAGCGAGCACTTTGTCTATTGGCCACTGTGCGCGACGTACAATGTCGTCTACGCTGGTGACTTCAAAGCCAATACTATTTAAAACCTCGCATTGAGAATTTGCCTGAATAGGCTGCTCTTTGTTACATACATTATTGTCGTAAGTAAAACTCACCTCATCAAGAATGTCAGCCACGTTTTCTACCAGCTTAGCACCTTGCTTTATTAAAAAGTGACTTGCCTGCGCTAACGGGTTTTTAATAGAACCCGGTACTGCAAATACCTCTTTATTTTGTTCAAGCGCATAGCGTACTGTAATTAACGAACCACTTTTAATTTCAGCCTCAACAATAAGTACTCCTAACGATAACCCAGAAATAATACGATTACGGCGCGGAAAGTTATGCGCATGAGCAGCTGCCCCTGGTAAAAACTCACTCACCAACAGGCCGCTTTCTAAAACTTGGTCTGTTAATAGTTTATGGCGTTTAGGATAGTAAATATCAACCCCAGTACCAAGCACCGCTATGGTTTTACCCGTACCAGCAAGAGAGCCCTTATGTGCTGCTCCATCTATTCCCCGTGCCATACCTGAGGTAACTGTAATACCCGCTAAAGTTAACTCGTATGCAAATTCTGATGCTATTTCAAGCCCGGTAGGTGTGGCATTACGACTTCCTACAATTGCAATTTGTGGAGTAGATAATAACGAGACATCTCCCCTACAAAATAGTAATAAAGGCGCACTGGCAATCTGTCGGAGATCTTCTGGATAAAGCGCATCAAAAATACAGACAACCGTAATATCGTGCAGCGTAATTAATTGCTCATAATGGCTGACTTGTTGCCAATTGGTGTTGAGTAAATTACTAGCTTGGTTAGCGGTTAATCCAAGCTGTAAAAGCTTGTCATGAGATAAGTCGAATAACGACCCAAGGGAATAGTTTGTAGATAGTGCTAAAAGGGTTTTGATACCCAACCCTTTACACATATAAAAGGCAAGCCAGTGGGCTAGCTTGCCAGATGACTGATCCATGCTCTCTCCTAAAGCACCGACTCGCTACTTCTTAATGAATAACTGCAATATCTCCAATGCGAATTGGGTGCTGGTTTTTAGTTATTAATGCATAACTTATTTTGTCATACACTTTAAAGACAATTAGCTCGCCAACTTTTTCTTTAGGCATAGTCCACGTTGTGCTCTCTTCGTCAGACTCATCACCAAATAATTGGCTCACATCAGATAAAAGCTTCTCGTATTTACTAGAATCTTCGGGGTAACGAGGGCCACGAGGACCATCAATAACCGTTGGCGATTGACGTTCTAGATCTAATACATGACCCGCTTCTATGTTTTGTTCACTGCCTAAGTTTAGCACTACAACATCCATTGTGCTGAATTCTCTAACTTGTCGTGGGGAAGCAATAATATTCCCTGTTACAGGCTCAGAAGGACGGTGAATATTAAAGTACGCAGGAAGCATTTGACCTTCCATTGCCGGCATTAAAAAATCGCCTTGCTGAATTTCTCGTTTAACAGACTCAACACGTAATGACGAAGGCACGCCATTGTGTTCATCACCCGCTCTAAACGCACGTGCGATACCCACGTAAGATGCACGCGTTGCTAACACCTCACCGGTTAAATCGGTGTAAGGGTCACCTTTATGGTAAATGGCATATGCTTTATGTACTTGTAAGTCGCCTTTAACATATAAAATATGGCCTAACGTTTGTGTTTTAGTATTTTCGTTAGCACCTAAAATATAAGGTTTGTCTTTAATATCGTCACTGTTCATTGCTTGCTCGTAACTGATATACGGTTTGATCATTTCAAGCGGCAAAGTAGTAATAGCATTACGCCCTTTTGGTGTAATACGACCCTGAGGAGATAGCTTTCTATATCCTTTATTAATCACTAAACGTGGGTTTCCATCTGCATCGTATATCAGCGCTAATGCATCACCGGGGTAAATTAGGTGCGGGTTGTCAATTTGTGGATTCATTTGCCAAAGTTCAGGCCATAGCCAAGGCTCATCTAAATAGATGCCAGAAATATCCCAAAGTGTATCGCCTTTTTTTACAACATACTGTTTTGGTGCATCTTTTTTTATTTTAAGCACGTCAGCAATTGCGGGAAACGCAGCACTTAACGTAAGCATGATTGCAAGTAATGGAGATTTCATTGAGCTTCCTTGTATTGTTTTTTCATTATTATTGCCCAAAACCTGTTAAAGGTGAACGCGAATGGCTAAAATAAGAGCATACAATACCCTAAATTAAGCACAAGTGAAAAAGGTAACTATGGCTAGGTTAGAAGTTTTAAGATTTCCAGATGAACGTTTACGTACTATAGCAAAAGATGTTGCACAAGTTGACGACACAGTACGCCAAATTGTAAAAGACATGCTAGGGACAATGTACGATGAAAATGGCATTGGACTTGCGGCCACGCAAGTAGATATTCATCAACGAATCGTTGTTATTGATGTATCAGAAGAGCGCGATGAGCCACTGGTATTAATTAATCCACAAATCATTAAAAAAGACGGCTCTACCGTTAGCGAAGAAGGCTGTTTATCAGTACCTAACTCGTATGCAAAAGTAGACCGCGCTGAAACAGTAACAGTCGCTGCACTTAACGAAAACGGTGAAGAGTTTGTACTAGATGCAGATGAATTACTGGCTATTTGTATTCAACACGAACTAGATCACCTTCAAGGTAAGCTGTTTATTGATTACTTATCTCCATTAAAGCGCCAACGTATTCGTAAAAAGCTTGAAAAAGAAGCTAAATTTGCAGATTAGTAATAAGTACCTTAGGAAAACTCAGTGACTCAACCATTACGCATTATATTTGCCGGTACGCCGGACTTTGCAGCACGTCATTTACAAGCGCTGATACAAAGCGAACACCAAATAGTGGGTGTATATAGCCAGCCAGATCGCCCTGCAGGTCGTGGTAAAAAATTAAAAGCCAGTGAAGTGAAAGAGCTAGCGCTTGAGCACAACTTACCTGTTTTTCAGCCACAGTCATTAAAAAATGATGAAGCACTAGCAGAGCTAACAAGCTTAAATGCCGACATTATGATTGTTGTAGCGTATGGCTTAATCTTACCTAAAGCTATATTAGAAGCCCCACGTTTGGGTTGTTTAAATGTGCATGGCTCTATATTACCGCGCTGGCGCGGCGCTGCACCTATTCAACGCGCAATTTGGGCAGGTGATGAGCAAACCGGCGTAACAATAATGCAAATGGATGAAGGGCTAGATACCGGCGATATGTTACATATAAGTCGCTGCCCTATTAGCACGACAGAAACTAGCGCTAGTTTATATACAAAGCTTGCTGAGCTAGGTCCAGACGCGTTAATTGAAACCATTAATAAATTAGCTAATGGCGAGATCACCCCTGAACCTCAAAATGATGAACTTGCTAACTACGCTAAAAAGCTTTCTAAAGAGGAAGCTAATATCGATTGGTCAATGAGTGCACTGCAAATTGAGCGAAACATTCGCTCTTTTAATCCATGGCCAGTGTGCTTTACCCAAATGGGTGGGCAAACAGTAAAGATTTATCAAGCGCAGGTTGTGCTGCAATCAGGTGATCCTGGGCAAATTTTATCAAGCGACAAAAATGGCGTAGTAGTGGCGTGTGGCGAACACGCTTTATGTATTACGCAATTACAGCCGCAAGGTAAAAAACCAATGGCAATTAACGACTTTTTAAATGGTCGTAGTGACTGGGTTACCCCTGGCACAATATTAGGCGAAAACAATGAGTAATGTTCCAAACGTACGAGCGCTGGCCGCTGAAACTTTATATAACGTAGTTGATAAAGGCGCATCGCTTAATCAAGAACTTCCATTTGCAAGCCAAGGCTTGCCGCCTAAAGATAAAGCGTTGCTACAGCAAATTTGTTATGGCGTTTTACGCTACTTACCTAGCCTTGAAAATTACTGCCAACACTTAGTAGAGCAGCCATTAAAAGGTAAACGTAGAATATTTCAGTTTTTATTATACGTAGGTATTTATCAACTGCAGCATATGCGCGTACCACCACATGCTGCAATTTCAGAAACTGTAAACGCACTGGCTCAACTGCGCGCTTTAGGATTAAAAGGGCTGATAAACGCCATTTTACGTAGTTTTCAGCGCCAACAAGCAGAGCTTGAAGAAAAAGCGAAGCTTATTCCGGTATGTTTATACAACCATCCAAATTGGTTTATTAAACAGGTGCAAACAGCCTACCCAGATAGCTGGGAAGCACTACTTGAAGAAAACCAGCAACAAGCACCAATGTGGCTTCGTGTAAATCAAGCACAATTTAGCACGCAAGAGTACAGCGAAATGCTTAGCGCTAACGATATTGAACACACCTTAAACCCTGACTTTATTGATGGGATTAAGCTTGCCAAACCACGTGATGTATTTTCGTTGCCTGAGTTTGATACAGGTGCATGTTCAGTACAAGATGCTGCAGCACAGTTGGCAGCCCGCTTTTTAGAACCTAAAGCAGATGACTATATTTTAGATGCCTGTGCAGCACCTGGCGGAAAAACGTGTCATATATTAGAGCTTGCTGATGCTGATGTACTTGCACTTGATAGCGACTCAACTCGCCTTGAACGCGTTAAGCAAAACTTAACTCGTATTGGCTTAGGTGCAGACCTACAATGTGGCGATGCCTCACAACCACATACTTGGTGGGACGAAAAATTATTTGATCGTATTTTGCTTGATGTGCCTTGTTCAGCCACTGGCGTAATTCGCCGTCACCCTGATATAAAATGGTTACGTCGCGCATCAGATATCGAAGACTTATCTAAGTTACAAAACGATATTCTTGATAGCATTTGGCCACTGTTAAAACCAGGTGGCACATTGGTATATGCTACGTGTTCGGTTCTTCCACAAGAAAACCAACAGCAAGTTGCTAAGTTTTTAGCTAATAACGATGATGTAGAACATATACCTCTACACGAAAATGATACCGTAACAACTCCAGGTTTGCAGTTACTGCCCGGTGAAAGTGATGGATTTTATTACGCTAAGCTAGTTAAAAAAGCCTAATAGCCGTACACTAAATAGTTAGCCATTTATGAAACATTAAATGGCTATTTTTTTAATTAAATTATGATCAATACCACGGGTAAATAATGAAAATAATTATACTCGGTGCCGGGCAAGTTGGTGCTACGCTTGCTGAAAACTTAGTTGGCGAACAAAACGAAATTACCGTTGTTGATATAGACGGTAACCGATTACGTGAACTTCAAGATAAGTACGACTTACAAGGGGTTATGGGCCACAGTGCGCATCCTGATGTATTACGCCGTGCAGGTGCTGAAGATGCCGATATGATTATAGCGGTAACCAGTTCAGATGAAGTGAACATGGTTGCATGCCAAGTGGCGTACAGTATTTTTAAAACGCCCACTAAAATTGCCCGCATTCGCTCAGAGCAATATTTAAAATACCGCGAAAAACTATTTCAAAACGATGATTTACCAATCGATCATTACATTGCTCCCGAAGCACTGGTCACTAAGTATATTCGCCGTCTAATTGACTACCCTGGTGCTCTGCAAGTATTGCAGTTTGCTGATGGCATGCTCTCGTTAGTAGCCGTAAAAGCTTACTATGGGGGTTTATTAGTAGGTTATGCGTTATCTGCACTTAAAGAACATATTCCTAATGTAGAAACTCGTGTTGCCGCTATTTATCGTCAAGGTAAAGCAATCAAACCACTGGGTACCACCGTTATTGAAGCCGATGACGAAGTATTCTTTATTGCCGCTACAAAACATATACGCGCAGTAATGAACGAGCTACAAAAACTTGAGCGTTCGTACAAAAAAATTATGATAGCTGGTGGCGGTAACATTGGGGCAGGCCTTGCCCGCTCACTTGAAAAAAACCACACCGTTAAACTAATTGAACGCAGTAAAGAACGTGCCGAGCAACTCTCAGAAATGCTCGATAACACGGTCGTTTTTTGTGGTGACGCATCTGATCAAGAACTGCTCTCAGAAGAGCATATTGAACAAGTCGATGTATTTATTGCCGTAACCAACGACGATGAAGCAAACATTATGTCGGCCATGCTTGCAAAACGTATGGGCGCACAAAAAACCATGGTACTTATTCAACGTGGAGCTTACGTTGATTTGGTACAAGGCGGCGAAATAGATATTGCCATATCGCCACAACAAGCAACTATATCAGCGTTATTAACGCACGTACGCCGTGGTGATATTGTTAACGTGTATTCACTGCGTAAAGGCGCAGCAGAAGCCATTGAAGCGGTTGCTCATGGTGATGAAAACACATCTAAAGTGGTTGGGCGTGCGATTGCCGACATAAAACTTCCTGCAGGTACAACCATTGGGGCAATAGTACGTAATGACGATGTGTTGATAGCTCACGATGATACAATTATTATGTCGGGCGATCATGTCATCATGTTTTTAATCGACAAAAAACACATTACCGTTGTAGAAAAACTATTCCAAGTAAGTGCTATATTCCTTTAACTAGTTACTCTAATTAGTTAATTTAATACACAAAAAAGCCGCTGACTAAGGCGGCTTTAATGGAGTATGCTTAAATATTGATTACTGTACTTTTGAAAACTCTTCTTTAGAGATTTCACCATTACCATCAGTATCCAAATCATCAAAAATCTTTACAAGCTGAGGGTTAACCTTTGCTTCTTCCATTGTAATAGCACCGTTACCATCTGCATCAAAAGAGGCAAAATCTACTGCGGCATATGCTGCTGATGAAGATGCTAAAACGATAACTGCAAGTGTTGTATTTAATGTTTTCATAATAATATTCCTAGTAATATGGGAAGTCCTTTTCAAAGATCCCTGACTGTGAAAAATGTTTAATCTGAAAAGATTAATTAGTAATTAGCGAATTCTTCTTTAGAAAGCTCGCCGCTACCGTCGGTATCTAGCTCAATAAATTCAGCCATTAAATCTGTATCGACTGCCGCTTCGCTTGGGCTAATTGTGCCGCTACCATCGATATCAAGGCTGTCAAAATCTGATGCTGCAAATGCAGCGGAAGAAGATGCTAGTACTATAAGTGCTAATGCTTTATTTAAATGTTTCATAACTTAATCCTTCAATGTTCTATCAAAAAAATTGCTTCGTTTAACTTAAAACGTAATTTTCCACTTCCTTGTTATCCTCTTTCGTAAGCTCCCTTGCCTACTTAGGTGTCTTTGGCAACTCAGGATAAATACTTTTTAATTAAGCTTCTGAAAATTCTTCTTTTGATAACTCACCATTTTGGTCAGTATCAAGCTCAGAAAACATGCTCATTAGCTTTGCATCTACTGATGCTTCTGCTTGGCTAATTGTGCCACTGCCGTCTACATCCAGTGTGTCAAAATCTGTTGCAGCAAAAGCGGCTGAAGAAGATGCAATAGCGATAAGTGCTAAAGTTTTATTAATACTTTTCATAATATGTATCCTTCAAATTTATGTGTGTGCGATTAAGTATTTCACTTTGAATCACGATTTCGTTCAGTACACTTAGACTATTACAACTTAGATGCCAACATTTAAAAGCTATTAATTTTCAATAAGTTAAATATAAAACGTACAACAAGAAGGCGTTTTTAGAATAGTTATTGTTGCCCTTTAGCAACACGTTTTAAAGAGATGATATTAAAGTCATTAAAAACATATAGTTATGTTTATATAAAAAGATACATTTTTAAATGTACGGTTTTAAAAGGAGGGATTTAAAATAATAATTGAGATAAATTTTAACGAGGTAGCTTTAATAACAAAAAACAAGCTGTAAAAAACAAAACGTAATCAATTGTTTTATTTAAATAATAATTTTAATTATGAAAGAGAGAAAAAACATTTTATAAATACTGACATAAAATGCCTTTTTGTTGCAAATAAGCGAAAACCTATTTATTCAACGGTAGGCTCAAGCGCAGAAGGGTCTATAAAATGCTCTTTCATAAAGGCTTTCATTTCATCCTCGCTTGCTAGTAGCTTAATTCCACAGTGCACACCGGCGGCATGCTCTTTAACACTGCAAATTTCACCTTCAAAATCTTTATCACTGCTATTAAGTACGACAGTGCATTGCATATCTTTAATACTTTCAACTTGCTGATCGCCTCTAATATCAAACATTACACCAGTGAGTGAAATGTCTTTAATAAGGCCTTCAAGTACCCTATCGTCACTTAGCTTTAGCTTTGCAGGTAATAAGGTAGGTATGCGTGTTTGTGAGCGTAGCGCAAATAACTGCACTTGCTTTGGAAAGTTTATAAACACGAGTTTAGCGGGATGAGAGGCTACCGACATAATTTGCTGGCGAAACGCAATAACTTGCCCACCACTACCTTCAATAAGCGCTCTTACAACAACCATTACGCCATCACGTAAATAGTCACTCGCCGCAGGTAAACGCTTTGCATTGGGATAATTTAAAATAATAAACTGTTTATCGAGTAAACCAACTAATTCAGTTTTAACACGCTTACTGCTTGTAGGTGTTAATATTTCTAGGTCGACTAAGCTGCCTACACTTATATGCTTTAGCTTTTCTAAATTTGTTGGCATATCCCTTTCCCAATAGTTCGTAATTTAAAACTTAAGCCGCTCGTTTATCCACGCCAAAAAGTAGGCGTAAATAGCACTAATAAAGTAAATATTTCTAAACGACCAAACACCATTGCAATGGTAAGCAACCATTTAGCACCATCGGTTATAGCGCCATAATGCGATGCTACATCACCCAGACCTGGACCTAAGTTATTTAAACAAGCCGCAGTGGCTGAGAACGCAGTTATGTTATCCATACCCGTGCCCATAAGCGCTAACATAATAATAATAAACACCAATGCATACGCAGAGAAAAATCCCCACACGGCTTCTACTACTTTGTCTGGCAACGCCTTTCGACCCAGCTTGATTGAATATATAGCCCGAGGGTGCACCAAACGATTAAGCTCACGCACACCCTGCAAGTAAAGTAAGAACACGCGCACTACTTTCATACCACCACCGGTAGAGCCTGCACAACCACCAATAAAGCTCGAAAATATAAGTAAAATAGGTAAAAACAAAGGCCATGTTGAAAAGTTATCAGTAGCAAAGCCTGCTGTTGTACTCATAGAAACAGCTTGAAATAATGCCTGATCGAGGGTTTCATCGCCATTAGCAAATATTTCATTAGAGGAAAGTACGGTAAAGCAAATAACCACCAGCGCTAATTGAATACACAAAAACACCTTAAACTCAGGGTCTCGAATATAAACTTGTACGTTTCGACTCGCCACTGCAGCGTAGTGCAGGGAGAAGTTAACAGCGGCAATAATTAAAAAGAACACACAAATAAAGTTAATTACAGGGCTGTCAAAGTGCCCCATGGAAGCATCGTAAGTAGAAAAACCACCTATCGCGACCGTTGAGAATGCATGACATATCGCATCAAACCACTCCATCCCTGCTGCCCAATAAGCCAGCATACAAGCAATAGTCAGCGACACATAAATATACCAAAGGTGCTTTGCTGTATCGGCAATTCGCGGGGTCATTTTGGAATCTTTTACAGGCCCAGGTATTTCAGCGCGATATAACTGCATACCACCAACACCTAGCATGGGGAGTATAGCGACAGCGAGTACGATTATACCCATACCGCCAAACCACTGGAGTTGCTGGCGATAAAACAATACCGACTTAGGTAAGTACTCAATACCGGTAAGTACTGTAGCGCCGGTGGTTGTTAAGCCAGAGAATGCTTCAAACACCGCATCGGCGAGCGATAAATTAGGTTCTTGTAAAAATATAAGCGGCAAGGACGCAAACGCCCCAAGTACCAGCCAAAACAAAACAACAATTAAAAAGCCTTCACGTGCTTTTAAGTCACCGTTTTCATGGCGGTTTGGGTAATAAGCCATCATGCCAATAACAACACTAAAGATAAATGCTAAAACAAAAGGAACACCACCACCGTCTTTATATATTAAAGACACCAGTGCCGGAGGCACCATGGTAATACTAAACAGCGCAACAAGTTGGCCAAGAATTTTTATGATGGTACGAAATTGCATTTAGCTTGTCGCTTTTATTATTAGTAAATTCAGGCTGAGTAGTATCAACCAAATTAAATAGGGTCAGTATGCATTACATGCAATTTGTGTAGGTTATTACTCTTTAATAGTTAACTCAACTGCGCCGTGACTTAAATCAAAAATATCTTTGATTGCTTGCTGAGCTTCGCGGCTATCTATTGTAATCACCCATTCAATATTAGCAGTAAATTGCTTATCAATATTAAGCACTTGATACTTTGTTTTTAATAACTGCTCAATCGCACCTTGCATGCTGTACTCACTACTCCCTGTAATTTCAACACTGGGAACTTTAAGTACCGTTTGCAATTTTACTAGTGCATTATTTAATGAGCCACCATAAGCACGTACTAACCCGCCCGTGCCTAATTTTATGCCGCCAAAGTAACGTGTAACAACAGCTGTGATTTCGCCAAGGCCTGAACCCACCAGCACATTTAACATAGGTTTTCCTGCAGTGCCATTTGGTTCACCATCGTCCGAAAAACCATAAACATGGCTGCCACCGGGGTTGCCTGCCACATGTGCCCAGCAGTTATGACGCGCATCGCTATACTTTTCTTCAATGCTTTTAATAAATGCTTTAGCTGAATTTAAATCGGGGGTATGTGCAATGTGAACTATAAACGTACTTTTTTTAATTTCTTCTTGATGAAAAACGTCAGTAGCGGGATATTTATATTCAGACATATTTTAAACTTGTAAAAAGGGGGCCAAAAGGCCCCTTTAAATAATGTACGTATTTTAACGTGTATAAACTAATTAGTGTTAACTAGAATTAATCGAGCGCTAAATCTCGTGTCATATTCTCTAAGCTATCTTCGTGAACAATAATGTTATCTTCAATACGAATACCGCCAAATGGTTTAAATGACTCAACCTTTTCCCAATTAATAAATTGCTTATTATCGGTTTGCGCTAAATCACCAAGCAGTGAATCAATAAAATATAAGCCTGGCTCAATGGTAAACACTTGGTTTTTTTCAATCAGGCGAGTACAACGCAAAAATGGATGACCTTCAGGCGATGGTTGATGTGCGCCCTTTTCGTCACTCATAAAACCGCCCATATCATGCACTTGTAAACCAAGATGATGCCCTAGCCCATGTGGGAAGAAAGTAGAGGTAATTTTACGCTCAACAATTTCCTCAGCGGGTAGGTTAACAATTTTAAAGTCACTGAGTATTTGTGCGATACGGTTATGACATTCAACATGTAAATCACCATAAAGCATACCCGGCTTTAAACCTTTACCTAGTTCTATTTGTTGAACTGTCATAGCTTGTACAAGCTCAGCAAACTCACCCTGCTTTTTAAAATCATACGTACGAGTAATATCAGCAGCATAACCATTAAAGTTTGCACCAGCATCAATTAAAAATGAGTTATGAGTGTGTGGCGCTTTTGGATCAAAGTGCGTGTAGTGCAAAATAGCGCAGTTTTCGTTAAGCGCAACAATGTTGCCGTACGGCATTTCATTTTCGCTTTGACGTGTTGCCATTAAGTACGCTTGCTGAATATCGAACTCGCTACCACCATTAAAGAATGTGTCGCGTGCAGCTTTATGCCCATCTACTGCAATGCGGTTAGCGTTGCGTAAACATTCAAGTTCGTACTGCGTTTTATAAGCGCGGTGGTAATGAAAATAGTTAAGTACAGGCTCAGGGTTCATAATACTAAAACCAAGAGCTTGCGCTACTTCAATGTATTCGCCCATGTAAGCGTATTTAGCTTTATCGTATGGTAATAACTTTTCAACTTGATCAGGTTGTAGCAATAGCTCTATATCAAAGTACTCAGCCCAAAAGTCGCGAGGCTCGTCTGGTACCTTATGCCAAAAATCTACCGGGCGATAAAATATTAGTTTTGGTTTGTCGCTGCCATTTACCACAATCCAGCAATGAGGATTATCAATAACCGGTAACCACGCTTTAAACTGTGGATTAACTTTAAATGGATAATACATATCATCTAAAAACTGGCGCTTAGCTTGGCCTGAATGAATTACTAATCCTTCTAACCCTTCGCTATTACAAATTGTACGAGTACGCTGTTGCAGTGTTGCAATATGTTCGGCGTATAAAACGGCTAATTTATCCATTGTTAATCCATCTGTTAAATTTAACTTGCTCTGAGTCTACCACTTAAACACTAAGCGCTCAAAAAAGGGGGATATTTAACATGTAAACATCCCCCTTATTAATACCTATCGTGTTAAGTTATTGGTCGATTGGTCGATTGGTCGATTGGTATCATATATTCAACCGCCCATTTTCATTTCGAGTAGCGGCGCTAATACATTACCTTCTCGGCCCATTCTTGTATGGTAAACCTGCCTGTACGCAAATACATTTTTTACGTAATCGCGGGTTTCGCGATACGGAATAAGCTCTACCCATAACTCAGCCGGAATAGCGTCATCAGGTAACCAACGCTTTATACGGTGATAACCCGCATTATAAGAAGCTGTTGCCAGCACCTCATTGCCATGGTTTTTCTTTTTTAAGTACTGTAAGTAACTCGTACCCAACCTAATATTTGTTTTAGGTTGATATAAACGACTACTTGTCACACTGCCTTTATTTACATACTCAGCAGTACTAGGTAATAACTGCATTAAACCACGTGCATTAGCATGCGAGCGTGCATCTGGCGCAAAAGAGCTTTCGCGCCTTGCAATAGCAATACTCCAGGCAACATCTATCTTGCTACGTTTACTGTAGCGCTCAAAAACATCTTGAAACGCAAACGGAAAACGTTGCTCTACGTTATCCCACGCTTTAATTTTTGCTAAAGTAAAAATAGTACTGTCGTGCCAACCTAAATCGGTAGATAGTTGTGATGCTGCTAGCTTTTCTTCATTGCTAGACGTATCCGTTAAATAATTCCACTCACGGCGCGCCGACGTAAAGCGCTCAATATCATAAAGTGCTTTTGCACGCTTAAAGCCAGGTGCATTACTTACTTTATCTACAAGCACCTTATCGACTGCTAAAGGTTGATTATTTAAATCAACGGGCAAACCTAAACGTGCTGCTGCTAAAAAGCCGTAATAATCACGATTAGCCGCTACTTTTTTCCAAATATCGTCTGCTTTTTGTTGCTCGCCACGTTTAGCATAGCTATAAGCTAACCAATATTGCTGGCCAAGGCTTAAATCCTCTTTACCCGTAAAAAATGCAGCAATCCCTTCCCAATCTTGGGTTTTGAGCATATTGCCCAGTTGCCATTGAATAAGCTTGCTGTCTAATCGCTCTTTCGGCACTTTATTTAGCCAAAAGCTCGCTTGCTTATGCCCGCTTGAAGCAAGTGACAACGCAAAGGTGTAATACACGTCAGCTTTATCTTCATCACTATACTTAAATATTTTTTCTAGTTTTTCCCATGCTTTTAAAGCAAGCTCTTTATCACGCCAAACCAAACGTTTAACACCATAAATTGCTATTTGGCCTTCTTTAGCCGACTTATTTTTATATCGATATAATCCAGCTGCCGTGCTTGGATCTTTTCGCACTTTTAAGTATAAATCAGCTAAGTAACGCTCCTTACTTGGCAGTAAAGTTTTTAAGTAAGGCAATAAGCTTTGCGTCCCGCCTTGTGCAGCAAGTGTTACACGCTTCCAAACCGTTTCTTCTTTCATGTAGCCTTTTTTACGCCACGTAGAAAACAAACTATCACAGCCATTAGGTTGCGATTTACCAACGGCCCATAAGTCGGTCACCTGATTTAGAATCGCCTTTTCAGGCGCGCCCAAGTCGAGCTGAAAATCTAAATAAGTACAGGTAAGCCCAGTATTAGAAGTTTCACGGTAGTTGCGTATATACGCCGCTTTTTCATTGTTCTCTTTTAAATACTCCAACCACGCTTTGCGCACAGGCCACTCAAGCGGTGTATGCTGATATATATTTAAATAGTCTTCTATCTCTGCCTGATGCTTAATACTCGGGTGACGTTGCCAATATGTTTTTTCAACATACGGTTTTAACGGATGATTTAGGTTACTAACCGCTTGTTTAAAGTCTTGGTAACTTCCGTACCTTACTTTTTTTTCGGCATCTAAAAAGGCATCGTTATCGATACTTGCCTCGGCAGAGTGAAGAGGGAAAATGAATGCAGCTGCCGCAACACTTAGTAAATATTTTTTCATAATGTCCTTTAATAAAAATTAAAGTAGTGAATAAAAACTTTTCAACCACCTTAGCACCAAACCAGCTATATTTTAACCAGTCGATTGTAACCGAGTTAAATTTTTCGTTGCATTTTTAATTTAAAGCAAGCACACTGATTGAAATGCAAACTCATCGTACCAGTCTTAGTTCGTCAACTAGGGAGAATAATAATGTTATATAAAAGCGATTCCTTTGAAGTTAGCTTCCTAAAGGAAAACATCGCCGAGTTTAAGTTTTGTGTTGCAGGTTCTGTAAACACATTATCTCAAAAAACTCTTTCAGATTGCGCAGCAGCATTAAAAGAATTAGCTGCCAATACTGATGTCAAAGGCATGATTTTTACCAGTGATAAAGACCACTTTATTATTGGTGCCGATATCTTCGAATTTTTACCTACATTTACTAAACCTGAAGAAGAATTAGTAGTGTGGATCAAAAACGCAACCGACGTTTTTGATGCAATCGAAGATTTGCCATTCCCAACTCTAAGCGCTATAAACGGTATGGCACTTGGCGGTGGTTGTGAGTGGGCACTTGCTACCGATTATCGTGTGGCAAGCGAAACAGCTAAAATGGGCCTACCAGAAGTTAAACTTGGCATAATGCCTGGTTTTGGTGGCACAGTGCGCTTACCACGTATCATTGGCGCCGATAACGCGATGATGTGGATTACCTCAGGCGCAGAAAACCGCGCAGAAGATGCCCTTAAAGTAGGTGCGTTTGACGCGGTAGTTAGTGCTGACAAACTTTTAGAGTCAAGTGTGTCAACACTTGAGCTAGCGATTTCTGGCAAGCTAGATTGGCAAGCAAAACGTAACGTAAAACTACAGCCACTTAAATTAAACCGTGTTGAGCAAGGCATGAGCTTTGCTATGGCAGAAGGTATGGTAATGGGTAAAACCAAAGGCCACTATCCTGCACCGGTTATGGCTGTACGTACTATTAAAGCAGCGGCAAACTGTACTCGCGATGAAGCAATGGCAATCGAAAATGCTAACTTTGCTAAATTAGCACGTACACCAGAAGCAGCTGCACAGACAGGTATATTCCTAGCTGACCAATACATTAAAGGTAAAGCACGTAAATTTGCTAAACAAAGCGATGTAGAAATTAAACAAGCCGCTGTATTAGGGGCTGGTATTATGGGTGGCGGTATTGCATATCAGTCTGCTTATAAAGGCACACCTATTATAATGAAAGACATCCAACAAGATGCGCTTGATTTAGGTATGGGTGAAGCGTCTAAGTTATTAGGTGCAAAAGTTAAGCGTGGCCACATGCCAATGGAAAAAATGTTGGCAACACTTAGCAAAATTAAGCCAACACTTAACGCGTCAGACCTACAAAGTGCCAACATTATTGTTGAAGCCGTTGTAGAAAACCCTAAAGTTAAGCAAGCAGTACTCGCTGATCTTGAAAAGACCATGCCAGAAGGTACGGTACTTACTTCAAACACATCAACTATTTGTATTGATTTACTAGCACAAGCGCTAGATAAGCCAGAAAACTTCTGTGGTATGCACTTTTTCAACCCTGTGCCAAAAATGCCATTAGTAGAAATTATCCGTGGCGCAAAAACCTCAGATAAAACAATTAATGCAGTAGTTGATTACGCACTTAAATTAGGTAAATCGCCAATTGTTGTTAACGATTGCCCAGGCTTTTTTGTAAACCGTGTTTTATTCCCTTACTTTGCAGGTTTTAGCAAATTAGTGGTTGAAGGCGCTAACTTTGCAAAAGTAGATAAAGTAATGGAAAACGTATTTGGCTGGCCTATGGGTCCGGCTTACTTACTTGATGTTGTAGGTATTGATACAGCATTCCATTGTACTGGCGTAATGGCTGACGGTTTCCCTGAGCGTATGGCGCGTGCTGATAAAGACCCAGTGACTATTTTTGCCAACGAAAAACGTTTTGGTCAAAAGAACAAAGCCGGTTTTTACAAATACGAAACAGATCGTCGCGGTCGTCTTAAAAAGTCTCATGACGAGACAGCAGTTGAGCTACTAAGCCCAATTACAGACGCACCAAAAGAATTTGATAAACAAGAAATCATCGACCGTTGTATGATTCCAATGATTAACGAAGTGCTACTGTGTTTGCAAGAAGGCATAGTTGCCTCGCCGCAAGAAGCAGATATGGCATTAGTTTACGGTGTTGGTTTCCCTCCATTTAGAGGCGGCGCGTTCCGTTACTTAGATCAAACTGGTTTAGCTAACTTTGTTGCAGCAGCAGACAAATACGCTCACCTAGGTGCGATTTACCAAGTATCTGAGCAAACTCGCAAGTGGGCCGAAGAAGGTCGTGTTTTCTATAAGGTGGAAGGTTAATATCATGAATAATCCAGTAATTGTAGATTGTATCCGCACACCAATGGGTCGCTCTAAAAGTGGTGTATTCAAACATAAACGTGCTGAAGACTTAAGCGCACATTTAATGAAAGGCTTACTTGATCGCAACCCAGCAGTTGATCCAGCATCAATTGACGATATTTATTGGGGTTGTGTACAGCAAACATTAGAGCAAGGCTTTAACGTAGCACGTAACGCAGCATTACTTGCCGGTATCCCACACAGCGTACCTGCTGTAACGGTTAACCGTTTATGTGGATCGTCAATGCAAGCATTGCATGACGCTGCACGCGCAATAATGACAGGCGCTGGCGACACTTACCTAATTGGTGGTGTTGAGCACATGGGTCACGTACCTATGACTCACGGCAACGACTTTCACCCAGGCCTTGCAACAACGATTGCACAAGCATCGGGCTCAATGGGTTTAACAGCAGAATACCTTGCTACGCTTCATGGCATTAGCCGTGAGCAACAAGATGAATTTGCTTACCGCTCACATCAACGTGCACAAGCGGCAACTGTTGAAGGCCGTTTCCGTCGCGAAATTTTAGCAATGGAAGGTCACGCAGCAGATGGTTCGCTTATATTAGTTGAAGACGACGAAGTAATTCGCCCAGAAACAACAGTAGAAGGCCTATCAAAGCTTCGCCCTGTATTTAATCCTGCATCGGGTACGGTAACAGCCGGTACTTCTTCTGCACTTTCTGACGGCGCATCTGCAATGTTAGTAATGAGCGAAGAGAAAGCAAAAGAACTTGGCTTACCAATTCGTGCACGCATTAAAGCAATGGCAGTCGCTGGTTGCGATCCATCAATCATGGGTTACGGCCCAGTACCAGCAAGTAAAAAAGCACTTGCTCAAGCCGGTATTACAATTGATGACTTAGGCGTAGTAGAGCTTAACGAAGCCTTTGCAGCACAATCATTACCTGTAATGAAAGATTTAGGGTTAATGGATGTTGTTGACGAAAAAGTGAATTTAAATGGCGGCGCAATCGCACTTGGTCACCCACTGGGTTGTTCGGGTTCGCGTATTAGCACATCGCTTATTCACTTAATGGAAGACAAAAATGTACGATACGGTTTAGCAACTATGTGTATTGGTTTAGGCCAAGGCATTGCCACTGTATTTGAACGTGTTCAAGACTAATTAGTTTTAAACATGTAAAACCATCTTGGTGATTAAAAAGGCGGACTGATTTTATTCAGTTCGCCTTTTTTATTAGCTTTAATTAAGTGAAAACGACCCTTTATCAAACAAGCATGTAACAGCGTAATTATGTGATCGGGCGTATTATTAAATAAAGTCTTTTGCAGCAATAAAGTTTCAAATAATATGGGCATATTAAGATAAGTAAAATAGTTAAATTACACTTAAAATTGCGTTAAACTCCCAAACTTATTAATTGCTATACCTAAGCACTCGCGTACACAGCAATCACTTTAATTAAACAGGCCAATTTATTATGAGCTTTGATAATCCCGATCACCAATTAGATGCCATAGGCCTTCGCTGCCCAGAGCCAGTAATGATGGTACGTGCTGCTATTCGTAAAATGAGTGATGGTGAAACGTTATTAATAACTGCTGATGACCCGTCAACAACTCGCGACATTCCGAGTTTTTGTACGTTTATGGATCACACGCTGGTGGCTAAAGATGCAGAAGAAGCACCGTATAGATATGTGGTTAAGAAAGGGCTTTAAAATAACGTAGGTTGGGTTGAGTTTTACGAAACCCAACGTATCTTATAATAATCGAAATAATTTCACTCATCGTATATATCGTTTAACTTATTATCACTCCCTCAGTTACTCGGTAATTTTGAATCTTTGACATATCGATGAAAACTCGAAAAAGGCCAATTACTGACTTTAGAAACATATTTATGTTTCACAGGGTTGTAGTGGATATAATTAATATGGTTATTTAAGTCTTCTTCATCTCTAATTTTATGCTCCCAATAACGGCGCTGCCAAATTCCACGCTCTCCCTTCGCTATTCGACTTTTATTACAAAATTCTGTTGCTGGAAGCTCTCGAGAAAAGCCTGATTTTATAAGCCGCCAACGCATTGCATAATTATTATCGCCTTTTGGTAATTGCCAAATAACATGAAGGTGATCGGGCATGATAACGATTGCAATCGTCTTTATTGGATGCTTTTTTGCCACCTTTGAATACACACGACGTAATAACTCTATATTTTCCACGAGCAAATGCTGAGATCTATCTTCTAAATTTACCGTAAAAAAATAACATGCGCCCGCCTCTAACATACGCTTATAACGCATATTTTTACCTATAGAATAAACAGATAAATAAGAGTATAGATTAGTTTTGTTAATTATAATCAAGACAATTTTAAGTCAAACTTATCCATGATATTGTTACACGCTTATAGCAACCACATAAACTTGTGTCTGGCGTAGGTTGTTTAATAACCACCAAAATAGTTTTATTCGCCACACATGTTGGGTTTCGTTTCACTCTACCCAACCTACGAAACCCCCTTGGTGTTAATGCTGAATAAACACTACAACGTCCTTGTCACAAATCCATTAATTCACTCGGGCTGCTTTAAAAATACAGCTATCACTTCTTCGTTATCGTCACTTGTGGCTTGTCGTAGTCACTGTAATCAATACTTACTATGTATATGCCTTTTATTGCTGGTGTGAAACTAAAGTAGTTATAAATAGTATTACAGTCTGCGATAGCTGGTTGGCCGAGTGTTAGGCTTTGCCCTGCTGGTTGTGCGTCGCTGTAACCACAGTTGTAACCTTCACTAAAATCGACATCGGCTATTTTAAATTCGTACACTTTACCAGGCGTCGAAAATTTCACTTCTGCTTGATAAAGCGCAGGGCCAACTGGTGCAAACTGATACTGGGGTTCTGCATCCCACAGTGTAAAGTCGCCACGTAAGTAAATTGTGCGGTCAAGCTCTTGCTGTGGTAATACATCATTAATCGAAATTTGGCTTGTACAGGCAGTAAGTAAAGCAGCAATTGCTAAGGTTAAAATTCGTTTCATAGAAATCATCAATGGGGTTTCCTTTGCATACAGTGAAAACTAAAAAGCCAGCAAAACGCTGGCTTTTAAAATTGCTAATCGGTGTTATTTTTGTAAAACAGAAATATCTGCAATACCTAAAAACAATCCGCTTAACTGGCTTAGCAGCGCAAGACGATTTTGCTTAACAGCTTCATCGTCGGCCATAACCATTACGTTGTCAAAAAAGTTATCAACACTTTCGCGAATACCTGCCAATTGGCTTAATGCTTCTTGGTAGTTTCCATCTGCGTAAAGTGGTGCAAGGTCAGTGGCAAATTTTGCTACTTGTGATGCTAATACTTTTTCAGCGTCGTCGCTTAATAAGCTCTCATCAACACTACCTTGGCTGGTAATGTCGTTTTTAGCCAGAATATTACCTACACGCTTATTAGCTGCTGCAAGCGCTTCTGCTGCGTCTAATGTACGGAAGTGGCTTACGGCTTTAACACGGCGATCAAAATCAACAGGTTTAGTCGGACGACGTGCAAGCACTGCTTGAATTACGTCTACTTCAATACCTTCGTCTTGATACCAAGCACGGAAGCGCCCTAGCATAAATTCAAATACGTCAGTTGATACATTTAAGTTAGTTAACTTGTCGCCAAACAATGTTTGCGATTTAGCTACTAGGTCTAAAATATCAAGTGGTAGTTCTTTTTCTACCATAATGCGAAGTGCACCAATAGCAGCACGACGAAGAGCAAATGGGTCTTTGTCACCTTTAGGTGCTTGGCCTATACCAAAAATACCCACCAGCGTATCAAACTTATCAGCAATCGCTACTGCGCAGCTAATTAAATTTGTAGGTAAGTTGTCGCCTGCAAAGCGTGGCATGTACTGCTCGTTTTGCGCTACGGCTACATCTTCGGCTTCACCATCGTGGCGAGCGTAATGCATTCCCATTACACCTTGCACGTCGGTAAATTCCATTACCATTTCAGTCATTAGGTCAGTTTTACTTAATAAGCCTGCACGCTGCGCTAACACTTTATCAGCACCTAATTGCTCAGCAATATAACCTGCAAGCTCACTAATGCGCTCAGACTTATCTTTAAGCGTACCAAGTTGCTTTTGGAACAATACGCTATCAAGCGATTCTAATCGGCTTTCTAGAGTTTTCTTTTTATCTGTTTCAAAGAAGAACTGTGCATCGGCTAAACGCGGGCGCACTACTTTTTCGTTACCAGAAATAACCACACTTGGATCTTTACTTTCTATGTTAGATACAAACAAAAATTTATTTAAAAGTTTGCCGTTTTGATCTAATAACGGAAAGTATTTTTGATCGTCTTTCATGGTGTAAATTAACGCTTCGGCTGGTACATCTAAAAATGCTTCTTCAAATGTTGCCGTTAAAGTAACTGGCCACTCTACAAGTGATGTTACTTCTTCTAGTAAATCTTCATCCATTGCAACAACAGCATTAACTGCTTTTGCAGCCTCTTCTATTTGCGTACGAATTTGTGCTTTACGTTGTTCGTAATCGGCAATAACGTAAGCAGATTTAAGTACGTCAAAAACGTCATCTGCATGGTTTATGCTAATTTTTTCTGGGTGGTGAAAGCGATGACCCTGAAGCTGGTTAGTTATTTTCTTACCAAGGATCTCACCTTCAAGTAACTCATCACCAAACAAAATAGTTACCGTATGCACAGGACGAATAAATTGTGTTTTATTCGCGCCCCAACGCATTGGTTTAGGAATTGGTAATTTAGCCAACGCTTTAGTAATTGCACCTGTCATTAGCGTTTTAGTTTCTTGCCCTGCTACTTTAGCAATGTGCAATAACCATGCGCCTTTGTCTGTTTCGAGTGTTTGTGCGTCTTTTACTTCAATACCACAACCACGTGCCCAACCCATTGCTGCTTTTGTTGGGTTACCGTCACCGTCAAATGCAGCTTTAGTTGCTGGACCGCGTTTTTCAACTTCTTTGTCTTGTTGCTTAGCTTCAAGCGCTTTTACTTGTAAACCTAAACGACGAGGCGATGCATACCAGCTTACGCCTTGATGTGCTAACTCTAGTGTTTCAAGCTCTGCAGTTAAGTTTGCAGCAAAAGCTTCTGCTAATTTACGCAGCGCTTTTGGTGGCAACTCTTCTGTGCCAATTTCTACTAATAAATTTTGTGCTGACATACTTACTTATCCTTACACAGCGGGAAACCAAGCGCTTCGCGTTTGTCATAGTAACTTTGTGCACACGCTTTTGATAACGCACGAACGCGTAAAATATAACGTTGACGTTCAGTTACCGAAATTGCGTGGCGTGCGTCTAGTAAGTTAAATGCGTGCGATGCTTTCATTACTTGCTCGTAAGCCGGTAGTGGTAAGTTTGCTTCAATTAACTTTTGGCTCTCTGCTTCACATTTATCAAACTGAGCAAATAAGTCTTCTACGTTTGCGTGTTCAAAATTGTAAGTAGACTGCTCTACTTCATTTTGATGGAACACGTCGCCGTAGGTTACGCGCCCTAGTGGACCGTCTGCCCATACTAAGTCGTAAATACTATCTACGCCTTGAATGTACATTGCTAAACGCTCTAGGCCGTAAGTGATCTCACCCGTTACTGGTGAACACTCAATACCACCAACTTGTTGGAAGTAGGTAAACTGCGTTACTTCCATGCCGTTTAACCAAATTTCCCAACCTAGGCCCCACGCACCTAACGTAGGTGATTCCCAGTTGTCTTCTACAAAGCGAACTTCGTGAGTTAGTGTATCGATACCCATAGCCGCTAAAGAGCCTAAATAAAGCTCTTGGATGTTATCTGGCGATGGCTTTAAAACTACCTGAAATTGGTAGTAGTGTTGTAAGCGATTTGGATTTTCACCGTAGCGACCATCGGTAGGACGACGACACGGTTGCACGTATGCACTCGCCATTGGCTCTGGACCAATAGACTTTAAAAAAGTTTGCGGGTGAAATGTCCCTGCGCCCACTTCCATATCAAGTGGTTGAATAATGACACAGCCTTGCTGCGCCCAATAATCCTGTAAAGCCAGGATCAAACCTTGAAAGGTTTTTACGTCATATTTTTGCATATTTGGCTTTTTACTATCTAAGAAGTAGCGTGAAAATTACCCTTAGTATACCGTGTGTACACTCAGGTTTTAAGCAGTTTGTGTAATTGAAGAAAATAAAAAAGGAGCCATTAGGCTCCTTTTTCTATGTAAGCAATATTTTTTACACGTCTAAGTTAACTACACGTAGTGCGTTCTTTTCAATAAACTCACGACGAGGCTCTACTTGGTCACCCATTAAGGTCGCAAATAATTGATCCGCGCCAACAGCATCTTCGATCGTTACTTGTAACATACGGCGAGCACTAGGATCCATTGTGGTCTCCCAAAGCTGGCTTGGGTTCATTTCGCCCAGTCCTTTATAGCGTTGAATATAGATCCCGCGTTTCGATTCTGTGATCAACCATTCCAAAGCATCCACAAAGTTATCAACAGGTTTTGTTTTCTCACCACGTTGAATATATGCACCTTCGCTAAGGATGTTTGCGATGTTAGTACCAGTCACAGCAATGCGTTGGTAGTCACGTGACGCAATAAAGTCATAATGAAGTACGTGTGCTTTATCTACACCGTGCTGACGAATATTCACAACCGGGTAATACATATTACGCTCAGCATCATGCTCTGTACCAGCATGGAAAATAGTCGCATCTTCATCACGTGCAATCAGGTCGTCAACCAACACTTTAGTCCAAGCAATTACTTTAGCTTCATCTGAAAGGTCATCAGTTTTCAATTCTGTTTGATAAATTAAGCGTTCCATTACCGTGTTAGGGTATTTACGCTTTAAACGCTCAATTACTTTAACTGTGTTTTGATAATCGTGAACGATTTCTTCTAGTGCCTCACCTTCAAGAGCTGGTGCATCTGTACTTGCATACAACGCTGCACCATTAAGAGCAAGCGATGTTAGGTATTCAACTAATGCAGGGTCATCTTTAATATAACGCTCCTGCTTACCTTTTTTCACTTTATAAAGTGGTGGTTGAGCAATGTAAATATAGCCGCGTTCTACAATTTCAGGCATTTGGCGATAGAAGAATGTTAATAGTAACGTACGAATGTGAGAACCATCCACGTCCGCATCGGTCATGATGATGATACGGTGGTAACGTAATTTCTCAGGGTTATATTCGTCACGACCAATACCACACCCTAATGCAGTAATTAGTGTTGCTACTTCTTGTGAAGATAACATTTTATCAAAACGTGCTTTTTCTACGTTTAAGATTTTACCTTTAAGCGGAAGAATAGCTTGGTTTTTACGGTTACGTCCCTGCTTGGCTGATCCGCCAGCAGAGTCCCCTTCCACTATATATAGTTCAGATTGGGCAGGATCTTTTTCTTGGCAATCAGCTAGCTTACCAGGTAAGCCTGCTAAGTCCATTGCACCTTTACGACGTGTCATTTCACGGGCTTTACGCGCCGCTTCACGAGCACGTGAGGCATCAATAATCTTACCTACAACAATTTTGGCATCAGTTGGGTTTTCTAATAAAAACTCAGTGAATTTTTCAGCCATTGCTTGTTCAACTGCAGACTTAACTTCACTTGAAACAAGCTTGTCTTTAGTTTGCGATGAGAACTTAGGATCAGGAACTTTAACACTAACAACAGCCGTTAAGCCTTCACGGGCATCATCACCGGTAGCATTGCTGGTTGTTTTAGCTTTTTTGTTAAAGCCTTCTTTTTCCATGTAGTTATTAAGTGTACGTGTTAGCGCTGATCTAAAACCGGCTAAGTGAGTACCACCATCACGTTGTGGAATATTATTTGTGAAACAGTAAATATTTTCTTGGTATGCATCATTCCACTGCATTGATACTTCAACGCTAATACCATCTTCTTCACGTTCGTGAGTAAAATGGAATACACCTTTATGTATAGGTGTTTTATTACGGTTTAAGTATTCAACGAAAGCTTGAATACCGCCTTCGTATTTAAAGTGGTCAGATTTATTTTCTTCACGTTCATCATTTAAAATGATGCTCACACCTGAATTTAGGAATGAAAGCTCGCGTAAACGCTTAGCTAAAATTTCGTAATGAAAATCTAAGTTTGTGAATGTTTCACCACTTGGCCAAAAACGCAGTTCTGTACCAGTCGTGTCTGATTCGCCAATAACAGCTAAAGGTGCATCTGGAACACCCATAGTGTAAAACTGCTCATGAAGTTTACCTTCACGGCGAACTGTAAGTTTTAGCTTTTCTGAAAGTGCATTTACAACAGAAACACCAACACCGTGTAAGCCACCTGATACTTTATAAGAGTTATCATCAAACTTACCACCGGCATGAAGTACCGTCATAATAACTTCGGCTGCTGATACGCCTTCTTCTTCATGGATAGAAGTTGGAATACCACGACCGTTATCTCGTACTGAGACAGAACCGTCTAAGTGAATCGTTACATAAATATCATCACAATGACCTGCTAAGGCTTCATCGATCGAGTTATCAACGACCTCAAACACCATGTGGTGTAAGCCTGTGCCATCATCGGTGTCCCCAATATACATTCCAGGACGCTTTCTTACTGCGTCTAATCCTTTAAGTACTTTAATACTCGACGAGTCATAATTCTCAGACATGGTTAATCCCACTTATCTTGTTATTAGGTTGCCATGTTTCACGTGGAACATTTGTAGTTCTCGTTGCATGGGTTCCACCACAGCAGAAATACTTTCAGACAAAATTGAAGAGATAAAAATTTGAGAACTGCAGTGAGCAAGTAATTGTCCCACTTTCTCTTTTGTATCTTCGCCTAACTCTGAAGGTAGATCATCTATTAGCAATATAGATTGCTTATCTGTCTCTGACTCAATTAAGCTATTTTGCGTAACTTTTAACGCATATAATAGTAACTTCAATTGACCGCGTGAGAATGTATTCTCCACGCTGTTGCCAGCGACACTAAAACTAAAATCGGCCTTATGAGGGCCTTTACTTGTAAACCCTTGGCGAGCATCTCGCTCAAAGTTTTGCTCTAACGCATCTGCAAGAGATTCGGTCTCTTTCCAGCCAGCGTTAAAGGTCATTTCTAAATCACGTACAAGCGTTAATTCTGCACACATTTTATCAAAAAACTGCTGCTTAAACCTACTTATATACGCCAATCTTAATTTATTTATTTCTTCAGCCAGTCTAACAAATTCTTTGTCCCAAAACTTAATTTGGTCAAAATAATTCTTGGGCTTAGTTTTTAACAATGCATTACGTTGTTTAAGTACTTTATTAAACGATTGCCATAAAAAAAAGAACTCATGTTCCACGTGGAACAAACCTAAATCTAAAAACTTTCTGCGCTCTTTAGGCCCACCAAAAAACAAAGAATAGCTCTCTGGTGTAATAATTTGCACTGGCATGAGTTGAGCTAGTTCGGATATTTTACGGCTCGCCTTACCTTGAATTTTTAAATTAGTTTCACCCGTTTGGGTTTTACTAATACCAATTGGAATAGATAAGTCGTGTATTGTTTTGCGCCCGTGAATTACAAACTGCTCTTGCTGATGCGCGATAATACTTTTGTGTTTTGGAGTACGAAAAGATTTGCCGTGAGAAAGGTAATAGATAGCCTCTAAAAGGCTGGTTTTTCCGCTGCCATTTTCACCATATATTATATTAACGCCGTTAACTGGTTCTAGCGTCAGCGCCTCAATATTACGAAAATATTTGAGGCTCAAATGACTTAAGCTCATTATGTATTTATAGTCTTATAAACGCATAGGCATAACAACGTACATTGCTTCTTCATCGCCTGCACCTTCAATTAATGCACTGCTGTTTGAGTCGGCTAATGTAAATAGTACGTCTTCTGTTTTTAATGTGTTTAGTACGTCTAATACGTAAGACACGTTAAACCCTATTTCTAGGTCGGCACCTTCGTAACTTACTTCAACAACTTCTTCAGCTTGTTCTTGCTCTGGGTTGTTGGCCGTAATTTTTAATAAACCATTTGATAAGTTTAAGCGTACGCCACGAAACTTTTCATTAGATAAAATAGACACTCGTTGGAACGCATTACGTAACCATTCTCGGTTAGCTGTAATTACTTTGTCGCCACCACGTGGTAATACACGACGGTAATCTGGAAAACGCCCATCAACCAGTTTACTTGTAAATGTAAACTCAATATCAATAATACGGATATGGTTAGCACCAAACTGAATTGTTACCAATTCATCGTCAGCTACCATAAGGCGCATAATTTCTTGCACACCTTTGCGAGGTATAATTAATTGACGTTGTGTATTAAGCGATTGCGTTAATTGCTTTTGCGCTATAGCTAAACGGTGACCATCTGTTGCTACTGTTTTTATATCGGTATTATCTACTTCAAACGACATACCATTTAAGTAATAACGTACGTCTTGATTTGCCATCGAAAAATGCGTGCTTTCGAGTAACTTACGAAGCTCTAAACGAGTTAGTTGAAATTCAACCTCTCCGTCCCACTCTTCTAAATTAGGAAAATCATCAGCAGATAAAGTCGTCAATGAAAAACGGCTTTTACCACTGGTTAAAAGTAATTGATGCTCTTGCAAGCTTAAAGTAATGTCTGAACCATCTGGTAGACTTTTACAAATATCGAGTAACTTTTTAGCGGGTAACGTTAGTTTTGTATCGGCAATATCATCACCTACAAATACGCCAGAAACTAGTTCAATTTCAAGGTCAGTACCCGTCATTGAAAGTTGTCCGTTTTCTACCACTAACAAAACGTTAGATAAAATTGGCAACGTGTGTTTGCGCTCTATTGCGCCCGACACTTGCACCAATGGCTTTAAAAATTGTTGTCTTGATATTGTTATTTGCATAATAAAGTCAGCCCTAAGATGACAATGTTCTTATTAAGTTTTGGTAATCTTCTTTAATTTCGTGGCTTTCGTCACGTAGTGATTTTATCTTACGACATGCATGTAATACGGTCGTATGATCGCGCCCACCAAATGCGTCACCAATCTCAGGTAAGCTGTGATTAGTTAATTCTTTAGACAATGCCATAGCTACCTGGCGTGGCCTCGCTATAGAGCGGCTGCGGCGCTTAGATAACAGGTCTGATATACGAATTCGATAGTACTCAGCAACAGTGCGCTGAATATTGTCTATGGTAACCAGTTTATCTTGCAAGGCAAGTAAATCGCGTAGCGCTTCTTTTACAAAATCAATTGAAATTGGACGACCAGTAAAGTTCGCATTAGCGATTACACGGTTAAGTGCACCCTCTAGTTCACGAACATTTGAACGTAATTTTTTGGCAATAAAAAAAGCAACTTCGTGTGGTAAGTTAATCTTACTTTGCTGGGCTTTTTTCATTAAAATAGCAACGCGTGTTTCAAGCTCTGGTGGCTCAATCGCAATTGTTAATCCCCAACCAAAACGTGATTTTAGCCTGTCTTCAACACCTTCAATCTCTTTAGGGTAACGGTCAGAGGTTAAAATAATTTGTTGGTTGCCTTCAAGCAATGCATTAAAGGTATGAAAAAATTCTTCTTGTGAACGCTCTTTGTTAGCAAAAAATTGAATATCATCAATCATTAATGCATCAACACTACGGTAATAACGCTTAAATTCTTCTATCGCATTATTTTGAAGTGCCTTTACCATGTCTTGAACAAAGCGTTCTGAATGCATGTAAACAATTTTAGCATCTGGCTTATTTGCCATAATGCCATTACCTACTGCATGTAATAAGTGAGTTTTACCTAAACCAGTGCCACCGTATATAAATACAGGGTTAAAAGCAGAGCCAGGATTGTCGGCAACCTGTGTGGCCGCAGCTTTTGCTAGTTGGTTTGATTTACCTTCAACAAAGCTATCAAAAGTATAGTTTTCTTTAATGTTAGATTTGTAACCTGACTTAGGTGCAGGTTCAACAACTGGCTTTTGCTCGCGAGGCTGTTGTTTTGCTGAAGCGTGTGCACTTGGTGCCGATTGAGTTTCTATAACCGGTGCAGCTTGTGCATTTAATAAAGGTTTACTACCTACATCAAAACGTAGTTTTGGTGCTTCAACACCACAAATCTCTACTAGTAATTCGTTAATTCTATTTAGGTACTTTTCTCTCACCCAATCAAGCACAAAGCGATTAGGTGCATAAATCGTCAAGGTATCTTCGGTACTTTCTGCTTGTAGCGGTCTTACCCACATACTGAATTGCTGCGAAGGCAGCTCATCTTGCAATACATATAAACAACTTTGCCAAACCGACAGATACACAGTTAAACTCCCAGAGATATAATTTTTATTCCCGCACATCATTAATGATTATAAATCATACATTTATTGCGTTCAAATGGTCCAATAAGCGACCCAAGACCGCGTATTATGAAGACACTTTATCCACAAGTAAAAGATTGATTTTTATAAAATTGTTGATATCGATGTATAAAATCATTAACAAGCTGATTTAAAACAGTTTTTATTTTAGATCCTGAGAGGAGATCATAACAAAATAACACCAAGATCGCGAACCAAATTTACGATCCAATTTACTTTTCCCCCGCTTTTATTCACTTTTTATACAGGGGCTGTGGAAAACTTCTTATTTATGATGATCCTAACAGATCGCCTTATATGATCTCTTATATAGTAGTAGGTGGGTTATATACCCTTAACGTAATTATGATTGACTTTACATTACTTACTCTATAATATCTCGCGCTCGCAATGGCACCTATGCCAGGATCGCGACCTGTATAGGATGTTTTAACTTTAACCGATCGGATGAGATTGTTATGAAAAGAACTTTTCAACCTAGCGTTTTAAAACGCAAACGTGCACACGGCTTCCGTGCTCGCATGGCAACTGTAAATGGCCGTAAAGTATTAGCACGTCGCCGCGCTAAAGGCCGCAAAGTTCTTTCTGCTTAATTTATAAGTGGAAGACTTTAGCTTTGGCAGGGAGTTACGTCTGTTAACTCCCTCGCATTACTCTCGCATATTTAATGAACCCGCTCGGGCTGCAACTCCTTTCTTTACTCTATTAGCTAAACCAAATGACCAAGAAAAACCTCGGTTAGGTCTTACTGTTGCTAAAAAACGTGTAAAAAAGGCATGCCAACGAAACCGTATTAAACGTCTCGCTCGCGAAAGTTTTCGTTTAAATCAACACAGCATCGATAATATTGATATTGTGCTTATGGTTAAAAATGGTATTGATGAGCAGTCTAATGAAGAAATAACCAAACAACTTACTAAATTATGGCGAAAAATTAACGAACGCTGTAAACCAGGTGCACCTAAACCGCCACCTTTTAAGAAACGCCCAAACAAATCAGCTAAATCTAATAAACAAACCTAATTGCAATAGAATTGCAGGGTTAATTAATGTATCTTTAGCTCACCTTTTAATCATGCATTTAAATTTTCTAATTGAGTCTTTAAATACATGATATCTATCTCACTAAACTTAAGTAGGGGCATAAACATCATGAGGTTAATTAAACCACTTGTTGCTTTTCCTAAGATTTGTTTAGTGTTATTTATCCGCGGTTATCAAAAGTGGATTAGCCCGCTGTTAGGTCCGCATTGTCGTTTTAATCCAAGCTGCTCACATTATGCAATTCAAGCAATTAATTTGCATGGATTTATAAAAGGTAGTTGGTTAGCTTTAAAACGCATATTAAAATGCCATCCTTTACATTCAGGCGGAAACGACCCCGTTCCTGAAAAATTAACCCATATTAACCACCAACACGAGAAATAAGAGCTGTTATGGAATCGCAACGCACGTTTTTATTAATTGGCCTAATGCTAGTGTCGTTTTTATTGTTCCAAGAATGGGATAATGATTACAACAAGCCTAAAGTCGATCCAAGTGCCACAACACAAACACTACAAGCAAATTCACCAGAGTCGGATGATTATATTCCTTCATCGTCAGATTCAGAGTTACCTGCTTCAGCAACTTTAGCTAAGCGTTCAGTTATTGAAATTACAACTGACGTTTTTAAAGTTAAAATTGACACCAAAGGCGGTGACATTGTTGAAACAGACCTTCTTCAATACGAAGAGACAAAAGGCAGTGAAACGCCTTATATGCTTCTTGGTCAGCTTGATGGTGGCAAACAATACTTTTCACAAAGTGGCTTAATTGGCTTAAATGGCCCTGACGCATCAGCTAACGGTCGCCCTACTTACAATACCGAACAAAAGTCATATACCTTAACGGGTGATGAGCTTCGCGTTCCACTTCAGTTTACTGATAGTAATGGTGTTAGTTTTACTAAAACGTATGTATTCAAAAAAGGTCAGTATGACGTAGGCTTAGAATACAAAATTAACAACACTACCAGCGCACCTCTTCAAGTACAGCTATACACGCAAATTAAGCGTACCGTACAAGAAAAAGGTAGCATGGTTGATCAAAACTATTTAGGTGCTGCATACGGTACTGATGAAGAAAAATACGAAAAGTATAGTTTTTCAGATATGGCTGATAAAAACCTAAATAAAAGCACACAAGGTGGTTACGTTGCCTTTATTCAACATTACTTTGTAAGTGCTTGGGTTCCAATGCAGGACCAATCAAATACACTTTATAGCTTAATCACAAAAAGTAATGCCGCTATTATTGGTGCTAAAGATCCCGCTGTAAATATTCAAGCTGGTAGTGAGCAAATACTAACTGCTACTTATTATATGGGCCCGAAAGAGTCAGATATTCTTGAAGCGATTCACCCAGACCTAGACCTAACCGTAGATTACGGTTGGTTATTTTTTATCTCGCAACCTTTATTTGTATTGCTAAAATGGCTACACAGCATTTTAGGTAACTGGGGTGTAGCAATTATTGCCATCACTATTATCGTTAAATCGTTAATGTACCCACTTACTAAAGCGCAATACACTTCAATGGCAAAAATGCGTGCCCTACAGCCTAAAATGGCAGCCCTTAAAGAAAAGTTTGGTGATGACCGTCAAAAGTTCGGCCAAGCAACTATGGAAATGTACAAAAAAGAAAAAGTTAACCCAATGGGTGGCTGTTTCCCTATTTTGCTACAAATGCCAATTTTCTTAGCCTTGTTCTACGTATTCTTAGAGTCTACTGAACTTCGCCATGCTGAATTCATTTTTTGGTTAACTGACCTTTCTGCGAAAGACCCGTACTACGTATTGCCAATATTATTTGGTGCGAGTATGTTTGTGACGCAAAAGCTACAACCTATGACGGTTACTGATCCAATGCAGCAAAAAATGATGACCTTTATGCCGGTTATCTTCTCTGTATTCTTCTTATGGTTCCCATCTGGTTTAGTTCTTTACTGGTTAGTGTCTAACCTTATTTCTATTGTCCAGATGTTAATCATCTACCGTGGCATGGAAAAGAAAGGAATTAAAGTAAGAGGCTAACTAAGCTCCTACTTATATAAAGGCGACTTCGGTCGCCTTTTTTATTGCCTGTTTTTCACCACAGCTATTCGCTACAAATAAATCGATAGGTTACAATACGGGCATAAAGTTACTCATCGTTGGCAAATTAATAGCATGATCAATCAAGATACAATTGCAGCACAAGCAACAGCACCAGGGCGTGGTGGTGTTGGTATTATTCGCGTTTCAGGTAGCCTTGCTAAAAGTGTCGCCGAAAAAGTAGTAGGTAAAATACCTAAAGTTCGCTACGCCGATTATGTGCCATTTAAAAGCCTTGCTGGCGAGCAACTTGATCAAGGTATTGCCATTTACTTTGCAGGTCCTAACTCATTTACTGGTGAAGACGTACTTGAATTACAAGGCCACGGCGGTCCTGTAGTACTGGATATGTTACTTAAAGAAATTAGTAAAATAGAGGGCGTTCGTTTAGCAAAGCCTGGTGAGTTTTCTGAGCGCGCATTTATGAATGACAAGCTTGATTTAACACAAGCAGAAGCCATCGCCGACTTAATTAATGCCACTAGCGAGCAAGCCGCTAAAAGCGCCCTACAGTCTCTCCAAGGTGAGTTTTCTAAGCACATAGAAACACTCGTAGAAAAAGTAATTCACTTACGCATGTATGTAGAAGCGGCAATAGATTTTCCTGATGAAGAAATTGATTTTTTATCAGATGGTAAAGTGTCAGGCGACTTAGACGCGATTATTACTCAGCTTAACACTGTAACCAACCAAGCCAAGCAAGGCAGTATCATGCGCGAAGGTATGCGTGTTGTTATTGCAGGTCGCCCTAATGCGGGTAAATCAAGCCTGCTTAACGCTCTAGCCGGTCGTGAAGCCGCAATCGTAACAGAAATAGCCGGTACCACTCGCGACGTACTACGAGAGCATATACATATAGATGGTATGCCACTGCATATTATAGATACCGCAGGCCTTCGTGAAAGCCCAGACAGAGTAGAACAAATAGGTATTGAGCGTGCATGGGATGAAATAAACCAAGCCGACCGCGTTTTATTTATGCTTGATGGCACTGATACTATAGATACTGACCCGCACAAAATTTGGCCTGAATTTATGGCAAAATTACCAGAAGGTATGGGGGTTACGGTCATCAGAAATAAAGCTGATTTATCGGGCGACATAGTGGGCATGGAGCAAGAACAACAATACCCGGTTATCAGCTTAAGTGCTAAAAACGCTGACGGCATTGAACTTGTACGCGAGCATTTAAAAGCCTGTATAGGCTTTCAAGGTGCAACAGAAGGTGGCTTTATGGCGCGCCGTCGTCATTTGGATGCACTAGAAAGTGCTGCGTATCATTTAGAAACGGGTAAAACACAATTAGAAATGCACATTGCTGGTGAAATACTCGCTGAAGAACTGCGTTTAACACAGCAGTATTTGAATGAAATAACCGGTGAATTTACCTCAGACGACCTACTTGGCAAAATATTTAGCTCGTTTTGTATTGGTAAATAAACACCCTATTACAGATATATTTTTATTATAAGAGCACTTAGGTGCTCTTTTTTTATGTAAAATATTCTGCTGTAAAATATGTATTTATACACCTGATGCCTGCAAATTACTGCCAATAAAATCATATCCAAAACTACCTTTGTTACGTGCTAAGAGAGGTCAGATTATATAGAGTAGGCAATACTGAGAGTGCTTATTGGGGGAATTAATAGCACAAATTACACCTATTATTAAGGCTAAAACCGATGCCTTTTCAAACAACCGCACGCTTTAATAGCGTTATATGTCATACAAAAAGTAGTTATAAATGGCTTCCTTATACTTACTTTAGCTCACAAAAATGCACTAAAAAACACCTCATACACGCAAAAGATGATGCTATTCGCTCAATTAAAGAGCTAAAAAACACTGATTAGTACTCTAAAAAGCTTACTTTTGACAACATATAATTTGATGATCACTGTGATTTTTAAATAAAATAACTCAACTGCTAAGTATTCAAAACTTTTGATCTGCTTACTCCACCAGCAAAATTAATAAAAATAGCAGCTCTAAATTCGCATAAAATTAAAAATACCGAGATCACTTATCCACAATACCTAATTTTCAGCTCAAATAAATACCAAAACTAGGTAAATCAGCTGCAAAAACCTCATGATCAATTGTAATTTATCTATTTATGAACTTATTTTTAATTAATTTCATTAGATCTGCTTTATTAGATCATTTTTAAAAATTATTTTCGATCCAAATTTAAGGTTATCAACAGGCTTTATATCCACATTATGATCAACATGTATTTTTAATTGAGATATTTACAATTTAATTCTTTACTGACAAGTAATATCAATAACTTAGCGAATATAAAACAACCTAAAAAAACAGTTTAAGCAGAGCTTTCCCCACTGTTATCAACAACTTGATCAGAAGATTACATTTAAAGATAATTTGTTAAACACTATATTATCAACAACTTAAAGACAAAATTTTGAATGAGTGTAAAATTACCGCAAAAATAGTTATACAAAAAAGCACTCTTAACTTTACTGTTATCCTCACTCAGTTATCATAGGCGGCAATTAAAACCAATGTGATCACTAATATTCATGAGTTCAGTAAATCTTATTGTCGGCAGCCAAATGGGATCAGCCGAGTATGTTGCAGAGCAATTAAGCGACGCGCTTAATAACCTTGGTATTACTACGCAACTACATGATCAACCTGAATTTAGCGATATTGATCAGCAAAATACCATTTGGTTAATCTGCACATCAACTTATGGTGCAGGTGATTACCCTGAAAATCTTATTAGTTTTGTTGAAGATGTAACTCAAGCAGATGATTTATCTGAATTAAAATATTCAGTAATCGCTTTAGGCGACACTAGTTATGACACTTATAACCTAGCAGGACGTAATATAGATGCCTTATTAACTCAAAAAGGCGCTATAAAAGTAGCAGAACGTTTAGAGCTTAATATTCTCGATGAAGCACTACCAGAAGACACTGCATTAACATGGTTAGACTCTTGGATAGCTCAAACAGGCATAAAATAGATAGATCAAGTAAAAAGTTATATATAAAGTTACCCACAATTTACTAATAATTTAATAGGTTTTGTGGATAAAGATTGAATAAACTGCGTTTTAAAGCATGCTTATCCATTGGATAAGATCCAACTGATTCAACCCTGTGCATAAAGTGCCTTTTTGATCAGAGCTTATTTGCTGGATGATCCGATCATATTAACACCTTTAGATCTGATCTAATTTCATGTTTTAAATGAAGATCTAAACCTTATCAACAGAAAAGTCGATCAGTAGTAGTAATAGTAATAAAAGATCTCTTTAAAAGATCCTTTATATTATTAGAGATCACATACTTAGATCTTGCCCTTTGTTTAATCATTTATCTTCTGCCAATTTCTAGGTAGAATACGCTCCCTTTTGAAGTTTACCGGTTTGATTTAAGTAGGATCCCATTAATGATTTTTCACGAAAATTTTGACGTTATCGTAGTAGGTGGTGGACATGCTGGCACTGAAGCCGCATTAGCAGCTGCCCGTATGGGGATGAATACCCTGCTACTGACTCACAATATGGATACCCTTGGTCAAATGTCTTGCAATCCAGCAATTGGTGGGATTGGCAAAGGTCATTTGGTAAAAGAAATCGACGCGCTTGGTGGTGCAATGGCACAGGCCATTGATAAAGGCGGGATCCAATTTCGTACACTAAATTCTTCAAAAGGACCTGCTGTTCGCGCTACTCGAGCACAAGCAGATCGTGCTTTGTACAAAGCGGCTATTCAAACAACATTACAAAACCAAGATAACCTTAAGATTTTTCAACAATCATGTGATGATCTTATTGTTGAAAACGATCGTGTTACTGGCGTAGTAACTCAAATGGGTTTACGTTTTAGTGCACCAAGTGTTGTTTTAACCGTGGGTACTTTTTTAGGCGGCTTAATTCATATTGGTTTAGAAAATTATAAAGGCGGTCGTGCAGGCGATCCTCCTTCAATCGCTTTAGCTGATCGCTTACGTGAACATCCATTTAGAGTTGATCGTTTAAAAACAGGTACACCTCCACGTATTGATGCACGTACTGTTGATTTTACAAAAATGGAAGCACAGCCAGGTGATACACCAACTCCTGTGTTTTCGTTTATGGGTAAACAATCAGATCACCCACAACAGATACCGTGTTACATAACTTACACAAACGAAAAAACACATGATGTTATTCGTAAAAACTTACATCGCTCACCTATGTACTCAGGTGTTATTGAAGGTATTGGTCCACGATACTGCCCTTCAATTGAAGATAAAATTGTTCGTTTTGCAGATAAAGATAAACATCAAATATTTGTTGAGCCTGAAGGTTTAACATCATACGAATTATACCCAAATGGTATTTCGACTAGTTTACCGTTTGATGTACAACTTGAAATTGTGCAATCGATTACAGGTTTTGAAAATGCACATATTTGTCGACCTGGTTACGCAATTGAATATGATTACTTTGATCCACGTGATTTAAAACAATCTTTAGAAACTAAATTTATTGAAGGTTTATTTTTTGCGGGTCAAATTAACGGTACTACCGGCTATGAAGAAGCGGGTGCACAAGGCTTAATTGCAGGTATGAATGCTGCACTAAAAGTACAAGGCAAAGATTCTTGGACACCACGTCGTGATGAAGCTTACGTTGGTGTATTAATCGACGACTTAGCAACACTGGGTACAAAAGAACCATACCGCATGTTTACCAGTCGTGCCGAATACCGTTTATTACTTCGTGAAGATAATGCTGATATTCGTTTAACTGAAAAAGGCCGTGAACTAGGTTTAGTTAATGACGAACGCTGGCAGGCATTTAACGAAAAAATGGAAGTAATCGAAAAAGAGAAGCAACGCATTAAAGATACGTGGATTCATAAAGATCACGCCGTTGTAGAACAAGTAAATGCATTACTGAAAACACCGCTTACACGTGAAGCAAGTTTAGAAGAATTACTTCGCCGCCCAGAGATCCGTTATAACGATCTTATGGCTATAGAAGGGTTAGGATCTGAATTTACAAACAAAGCGGCACTTGAACAAGTTGAGATCCATACTAAGTACGCAGGTTATATTGCGCGTCAACAAGATGAGATCAACAAACAGCTTCGTCATGAGCAAACAATTTTACCAAAAGAGTTTGATTATAAAACCGTATCTGGTTTGTCAAATGAGGTAGTTGCCAAGCTTATTGAGTCGCGTCCTGACACTATTGGTCAAGCATCGCGTATTTCTGGTATCACCCCAGCGGCGATTTCGCTATTATTAGTGTATCTGAAGAAGCAAGGCTTATTACGCAAATCCGCGTAACGGTAAGGGTACATAGTGTTACAGCAACAATTAACTACATTGTTAGCGCAAACTGATATTGCGCTAACAGAAAAACAACAGCAACAGCTAGTTCGTTACGTCGAGTTATTGAATAAGTGGAATAAGGCTTATAACTTAACCTCAGTACGCTTACCTGAAGAAATGATGATTAAGCATATAATGGATAGCTTAGTTGTTGCGCCTCACTTACCCGGTCATCATTATATTGATGTTGGAACGGGTCCTGGATTACCGGGTATCGTATTAGCAATTGCATTACCTAATACACATTTTGTGTTATTAGATAGCTTAGGTAAACGTGTACGATTTTTAATGCATGTTAAACATGAGCTTGGTCTTGATAATGTAACCCCGGTTCAGTCAAGAGTTGAAGAATATCAACCAAGTGTTAAATTAGACGGCGTACTAAGTCGTGCTTTTGCTTCATTACAAGATATGGTTGACTGGTGTTCGCACTTAATCGATCATTCGGGTAAATTTATAGCACTTAAAGGCGTGTTCCCTAGCGAAGAGCTAGAGTCACTACCTGCAGGCGTTAAGTTTGAGCAAAAAATTGCATTAGAAGTACCTAATTTAGATGCACAACGACATTTAATTATTCTTTCTAAAGACTAGGGATCAGAGACACAGTGGCAAAAGTCATCGCATTAGCAAATCAAAAAGGTGGAGTGGGTAAAACTACAACCGCTGTTAACCTCGCTGCGTCTATGGCTGCAACGAAACGTAAAGTGCTGTTAATTGATCTCGATCCGCAAGGTAATGCGACTATGGGTAGTGGCGTAGATAAGTATGGCGACGTGCCAACTATTTACGACCTACTTATTGAAGATAAACCTATAGAAGACGTTATCATTAAAGAAACGTCTGGCGAATACCATATGATTGCTGCAAACGGTGATGTAACCGCTGCAGAAGTTAAATTGATGGAATTATTTGCCCGTGAAGTGCGTTTACGTAATGCACTTGAAAAAATTCAGGACCAGTACGAATTTATTTTTATCGACTGTCCACCCTCTCTAAATATGTTAACTGTTAATGCAATGGCCGCAGCTGATTCTATTTTAGTGCCAATGCAGTGTGAGTATTATGCACTTGAAGGGTTAACCGCATTAATGGATACGATTACGCAACTTGCTAAGTTAGTGAATCCTAGCTTACAAATTGAAGGCATACTTCGTACTATGTACGACCCGCGTAACCGTTTGGCAAATGATGTATCAGAACAATTAAAACAACATTTTGGCGATAAAGTATACCGTACGGTGATCCCGCGTAATGTTCGTTTAGCTGAAGCACCTAGTTTTGGTACTCCTGCTATGTACTATGACCGGGCATCAAGTGGCGCTAAAGCATATTTAGCACTCGCTGGTGAAATGTTACGCAGAAAAGAAAAAACAGCGTCCGTTGTCGCCTAACTTTGAGGTAAAAAAATAACATGTCTGCTAAAAAACGAGGTTTAGGCCGAGGACTCGATGCACTTTTAAGTTCGTCAAAGCCTGCACCAAGCCCAAGCAAGGAACAAGACACATCAAATGTTTCTGAGGCTGTGCAAAATGCCGCGGCTAATAATAGTGAATTACAAAAACTCCCAATAGAGTTTTTACACTCTGGTAAATACCAACCTCGTAAAGACATGTCTGAAGAGGCGCTAGAAGAGCTTGCTAGTTCTATTCGCTCACAAGGTATTATTCAACCCATTGTTGTGCGCCCTATTGCACATAATAGCTTTGAAATTATAGCGGGTGAGCGTCGTTGGCGCGCAGCGCAAATAGCTAAGCTTGAAACAGTACCTTGTATTATTAAAGATGTACCTGATGAAGCAGCTGTTGCGATTGCACTGATAGAAAATATTCAGCGTGAAGATTTAAATGCCATGGAAGAAGCAGTTGCACTTAATCGTTTGCTAATAGAATTTGAATTAACACATCAGCAAGTAGCAGATGCGGTGGGTAAATCACGTACGACTGTAACTAACCTACTTCGTTTAAATAACTTAAATAGTGATGTAAAAATTCTGTTAGAACATGGCGATATTGAAATGGGCCATGCTCGTTGCCTGTTAGCCCTTGAAGGTGAAGCGCAGTCAGATGCTGCTCGTTTAGCTGTAGCTAAAGCATTAACAGTTCGAGAAACTGAAAAGCTCGTACGCTCAATTTTAGAACCTTTACCTGCTAAAGAAATAACCGAAAAAGATCCAGATGTTAAGCAGTTAGAACAACAACTCGCTGAAAATATAGGTGCTAAAGTAGAGATTAACTACAATAAAAAAGGCAAAGGTAAACTGGTTATTTCGTATACTAACCTAGATGAACTTGACGGCATTTTAAATCGTATCAATCACGACAATACCCACCATTAGTTTTCTACATGTCTAAAAAGGGACATTTGTAGCTATTTCGTGTTACAAAGCATCTACTCAAGTTGCAAAACTGGCAGGATTAAGTATAATTTCGCCAGTTTTCACACCCTAACAATTAGAACGCAATAAAGGTTAACTAAACGTGACTGATAAGTTAGCGAGTCCATATCGACTTGCCGTATTAAAGTTAATTTGCCTTCAGGGTGTTGTAGCATTAGTTGCTGCTGTAATTATTTTTTTTAGTTCGGGAGTCAATGCCTCGCTTTCATCACTCGCTGGTGGAGCTGTAGCAGTACTTCCGCACTTTGTATTTGCACTTTATGCATTCAGATATATGGGTGCAAGTCGAGCAAATCAAGCGTATGCCTCGTTGAAACGCGGCAACGGATTAAAGTTTATGCTAACAATTGTATTGTTTGCGCTAGTACTGAAGCATTTTCCGGTAATTTTATTACCCTTTTTTAGTACTTATATACTGGCGCTCTTTACTGGATTGTTCGCACCCGTTTTTTTTAAACATTAACTTTTGGGATATAACATGGCAGCAGAAGAAGTTACTCTATCTGGCCATATCCAGCACCATTTGACCAATGCTAAGATGTGTTCGACCGATACAGGTCTCGCCTTCAATAAAGCATGTACGGACAGTGGATTCTGGACATGGCATATAGATACCCTTGCATGGTCTATCGGTTTAGGTCTTATATTTTTATGGATCTTTCGTAGTGCCGCTAAAAAATCAACACTAGGTGTACCTGGGAAATTTCAGTGTTTTATTGAAATAATCGTAGAATTCGTTGGTGACAACGTACGCGATACTTTCCATGGTAAAAGCAAGCTTATTGCACCATTAGCCTTAACGATTTTCGTTTGGGTGTTCTTAATGAACTTAATGGATTTAATACCAGTTGATTTCCTTCCAGCATTTGCAGGTTTCGTTGGTGAGACTGCATTTGGTATGGATTCACACGATGTGTACATGAAAATTGTACCAACGACTGACATTAATATGACTTCAGCGCTAGCGCTGGGTGTATTTATACTAATGGTTGGCTTTTCAATCAAAATAAAAGGTATTGGCGGGTTTATTAAAGAGTTAACGCTTCATCCGTTCAACTCAAATAACGTGTTCGTTCAAATTATTTTGATACCATTTAACCTATTACTTGAACTGATTGCACTCGTTTCTAAACCGTTTTCATTAGCACTACGTTTGTTTGGTAACTTATATGCTGGTGAGTTGATTTTCATCTTGATCGGCGCTATCGGTTTTATGCAACTACCGTTGCACTTTGTTTGGGCTGTATTCCACATTCTAGTTATTACATTGCAAGCATTCTTATTCATGATGCTTACGATTGTATACCTAAGCATGGCAAGTTCAGATAATCACTAATTTTTAGATTTACAATTTTACTTTTACTTTTAACTTTACAATTGAAACTTTGGAGAAATAAATGGAAGCTTTAGAATTATTAACAGGCTTAAAATACATTGCAGTAGCTTTACTAATCGGTTTTGGTGCAATCGGCACAGCAATCGGTTTTGGTAACATGGGCGGTAAATTCCTTGAAGCATGTGCGCGTCAACCTGAGCTTGCACCTTCGCTACAAGTTAAGATGTTTATTCTTGCTGGTCTAATCGATGCTGTAGCAATGATTGGTGTTGGTATCGCTATGGTATTGTTGTTCGTACTTTAATTTTATTCTTTGAACAGCTTACTATTTAAGGAGGAGCGGTTGTGAATTTAAACGCCACTCTTATCGGTGAATTGATTGCGTTTACGGTGTTCGTATTATTTTGTATGAAATACGTATGGCCACCACTAAACGGTGCAATTGAAGCTCGCCAGAAAAAAATCGAAGATGGTTTAGCTGCCTCTGATAGAGCCGAAAAAGACTTAGAACTTGCGCAAAAGAAAGCTGCTGAACAGCTTAAAGATGCAAAAGCTCAAGCGGCTGATATCATTGATCAAGCTAAAAAGCGTGCAGTGCTAATTGTTGACGAAGAAACACTTCGTGGTCAACAAGAGCGTGAAAGTATCATTGCTCAAGGGCACTCTGAAGTTGAGTCTGAACGTAATCGCATAACAGAAGAACTACGTAAGCAAGTAGCAACTCTGGCAGTGATTGGCGCAGAACGTATTTTAGAGCGTGAAATTAATCAAGCCGCACATAGTGACATCGTTGAAAAACTTGTCGCTGAGCTGTAATTAGGAGGGTATGAGCATGTCTAATTTGACTACTATCGCTCGCCCATACGCTAAAGCGGCTTTTGAACTTGCCGTTGAGAAAGGCACTCTAGAAAGCTGGAATGATATGTTGTTCTTTGCAGGCCATGTAGCCAGCAATGAGCAAGCATCGTCTGTTTTAGCGAGTATGCCTACAGCTACTGCACAAGCTGAATTATTTATTCAACTTTGTGCTGAGCAGCTCAACGAACAAGGTCAGAACCTAGTTAAGGTGATGGCTGAAAATGGACGTTTGACAGCTCTACCTGAAGTTGCACAGTTATTTGCTGAATTTAAAGCAGAATACGATAAAGAAATCGAAGTAGATGTGATTTCTGCAACTCCTCTTGTTGCTGCGCAACAAGAGTCATTGGTAGCGGCACTTGAAAAACGTTTCGCACGCAAAGTTAAGCTGAATTGTAGTGAAGACGCGTCAGTGGTTGGTGGACTTATTATTAGGTCTGGCGACACTGTAATCGACGGTACTATTCGCGGTAAATTAAACCGCTTAGCTACAACACTACAATCGTAATTGGGAAAAAGAGCATGCAACTTAATTCCACTGAAATTTCAGATCTGATCAAACAACGTATTGAGAAGTTCGAAGTTGTAAGTGAAGCTCGTAACGAAGGTACTATTGTATCTGTTACTGACGGTATCATCCGCATCCACGGTCTTGCTGACTGTATGCAAGGTGAAATGATTGAGCTTCCTGGCAGCCGTTATGCTATCGCACTAAACCTTGAGCGCGACTCAATTGGTGCAGTAGTAATGGGTCCGTACGCTGACCTTACTGAAGGCGTAAAAGTATATACAACTGGTCGTATTTTAGAAGTTCCTGTTGGTCCTGGTTTACTTGGTCGTGTTGTAAACACACTAGGTGCTCCAATCGATGGTAAAGGCGCTCTAGATAACGACGGGTTTGAACCTGTAGAAAAAATTGCACCAGGTGTAATCGAGCGTAAATCTGTAGATGAGCCAGTTCAAACTGGTTATAAATCTATTGATGCGATGATTCCAGTTGGTCGTGGTCAACGTGAACTTATCATCGGTGACCGCCAAACAGGTAAAACTGCACTAGCAATCGATGCAATCATCAATCAAAAAGACACAGGCGTTAAGTGTGTGTACGTTGCGATTGGTCAAAAAGCATCTACTATTGCAAACGTAGTTCGTAAATTAGAAGAGCATGGTGCACTAGCAAATACTATCGTAGTTGTTGCATCTGCTTCTGAATCTGCGGCACTTCAGTACTTAGCACCGTTCGCGGGCTGTACTATGGGTGAATACTTCCGTGACCGTGGTGAAAACGCATTAATCGTATATGATGATTTGTCTAAGCAAGCAGTTGCTTACCGTCAAATTTCATTACTACTTAAGCGTCCACCAGGGCGTGAAGCATACCCAGGTGACGTATTCTACCTTCACTCTCGTCTTTTAGAGCGTGCATCGCGTGTAAACGCAGATTACGTTGAAAAGTTCACTAATGGTGAAGTGAAAGGTAAAACTGGTTCATTGACGGCATTGCCAATCATTGAAACTCAAGGCGGCGACGTTTCTGCGTTCGTACCGACTAACGTTATCTCTATCACCGATGGTCAGATCTTCTTAGAAACTGACTTATTCAACTCAGGTATCCGTCCGGCAGTAAATGCTGGTATCTCGGTATCGCGTGTTGGTGGTGCTGCACAAACTAAAATCGTTAAGAAACTAGGTGGCGGTATTCGTCTAGCCCTAGCTCAGTACCGTGAATTAGCTGCGTTTTCGCAGTTCGCGTCTGACCTTGATGATGCAACTCGTGCTCAACTTGAGCATGGTGAGCGTGTAACAGAGCTAATGAAGCAGAAACAGTACGCGCCAATGTCTGTTGCTGATATGTCTTTGTCGTTATTTGCTGCTGAAAAAGGCTTCCTTCAAGACATCGAAATCGCGAAAATCGGTGACTTTGAAGCAGCTTTACTTTCGTATGCAAATAGCACATACGCAGAGCTTGTGGCTCAAATCAATGAAACTGGTAACTTGAATGCCGAGATCGAAGCGCAGCTTAAAGAACTTCTAACGAAGTTCAAGTCTACGCAAACTTGGTAATTTAGTTATTAATGGTGCGCTTTAGGAAACTAAAGCACACCTTGATTCGGAGAGAGAGTCATGGCCAGCGGAAAAGAGATTAAAAGCAAGATCGGGAGTATTAAAAATACTCAAAAGATCACTAGCGCAATGGAAATGGTTGCTGCGTCTAAAATGAAAAGGGCGCAAGAACGCGTTGCTTCAAGCCGTCCATACGCTGAAAAATTACGTGAAGTAATTGGTCGTGTTGCTCAAGCAAATCTTGATTTTACTCACCCGTTCTTAAAAGATCGTGAAGTGAAACGAGTTGGTTATATTGTTATCTCTACAGACCGTGGTCTGTGTGGCGGTCTAAACTCAAACGAGTTTAAGAAAGTTGCACTTGATGTTAAAGCGTGGAAAGAAAAAGGTGTTGATGCTGAATTTGCTACTTTAGGTAGTAAAGCAGCTGGCTTCTTTCAACGTTTTGGTGGTCAACTACTCGCTAAAAAAGCGGGCCTAGGAGATAAACCTTCAGTACAAGACGTTATTGGTCCTGTAAAAGTTATGCTTGATGCATTTTCTGAAGGCAAAATAGACCGTTTATTCTTGGTATATAACAAATTCGTTAATACCATGAGGCAAGAGCCAATTATAGATCAGTTACTCCCTTTGCCAAAAGCTGAAGAAGAAGTATCTGCTCACACATGGGATTACTTATACGAGCCAAATCCAGAGGCTATTTTAGAGTCTTTGTTAGTACGCTTTATTGAGTCTCAAGCATACCAAGGTGTGGTAGAAAATGCTGCCTCTGAACAGGCTGCTCGTATGGTTGCAATGAAAGCTGCAACTGATAACGCAGGTGACCTTATGGACGAGCTACAGCTTGTTTATAACAAGGCTCGCCAAGCAGCAATCACACAAGAAATTAGTGAGATTTGTTCTGGCTCAGCAGCAGTTTAATGCTTCGGGTAAAGATTAACGAGAGGAATAGACATGAGTTTAGGTAAGGTCGTCCAAATTATCGGCGCCGTTGTGGATATTGAATTTCCACAAGATAGCGTGCCAGCGGTATACCACGCACTAAGAGTAACAGATGGCGATTTAGCTGGTTTGACTCTAGAAGTTCAACAACAGCTAGGTGGCGGTGTAGTGCGTACTATCGCTATGGGTACTACTGATGGTTTACGTCGTAGTGCTTTAGTTATGAATACAGGTGAATCGATTCAAGTTCCAGTTGGTAAAGCAACACTTGGTCGTATCATGAACGTACTTGGTGAGCCAATCGATGAAGCGGGTCCAATCGGCGAAGAAGACCGTATGTCTATTCACCGTGCAGCACCTTCATACGAAGAGCAATCAAGTTCAGTTGAACTTTTAGAAACTGGTATCAAGGTTATCGACCTTGTATGTCCGTTTGCTAAAGGTGGTAAAGTTGGTTTATTCGGTGGTGCCGGTGTTGGTAAAACTGTAAACATGATGGAACTTATCCGTAACATCGCAATCGAGCACAGCGGCTACTCAGTATTCGCAGGTGTTGGTGAGCGTACACGTGAGGGTAACGATTTCTACCATGAGATGAACGATTCAAACGTACTTGATAAAGTATCGCTTGTATACGGTCAGATGAACGAGCCTCCAGGTAACCGTTTACGCGTAGCGTTAACAGGTCTTACTATGGCTGAAAAGTTCCGTGATGAAGGTCGCGATGTACTTTTCTTCGTAGATAACATCTACCGTTATACTCTTGCTGGTACAGAAGTATCTGCACTACTTGGTCGTATGCCATCAGCGGTAGGTTACCAGCCTACACTTGCTGAAGAAATGGGTGTGCTTCAAGAGCGTATCGCTTCTACTAAGACGGGTTCAATTACATCAATCCAAGCGGTATACGTACCTGCGGATGATTTAACGGATCCATCTCCAGCAACTACCTTTGCTCACTTAGACGCAACAGTAGTACTTTCACGTGATATCGCATCACTTGGTATCTACCCAGCGGTAGACCCACTTGATTCATCTTCACGTCAACTTGACCCACAAGTAATTGGTCAAGAGCACTACGATACAGCACGTGGCGTTCAAACAGTTCTTCAGCGTTATAAAGAACTTAAAGACATCATTGCAATCCTAGGTATGGACGAGCTTTCTGACGAAGATAAGCAACTTGTATCTCGTGCACGTAAAATCCAACGTTTCCTATCTCAGCCATTCTTCGTGGCAGAGGTGTTTACAGGCGCGTCTGGTAAATACGTATCACTAAAAGATACAATTTCTGGCTTTAAAGGCATCTTAAACGGTGAATTTGATGATATGCCAGAGCAAGCGTTCTACATGGTTGGCTCTATCGAAGAAGCTCAAGAAAAAGCCAAAGGCATGTAACTAGGAGGGTAGTATGACAGCTATGACTGTACATCTTGACGTAGTAAGCGCAGAGCAGAGTTTGTTCTCTGGTCTTGTTGAATCGATTCAAGTATCTGGTAGTGAAGGCGAGCTGGGTGTAAACCTAGGCCATGCTCCACTACTAACTGCCCTTAAACCTGGTATGGTACGTTTAGTTAAGCAATTTGGTCACGAAGATGTGATATATGTTGCTGGCGGTACATTAGAAGTTCAACCAAATCACATCACGATTCTTGCAGATACTGCGGTTCGTGGTGAAGATTTAGATGAAGATTCTGTACAAAAAGCTAAACGTGAAGCTGAAGAACATATGGCGAATTCGTCAGCTGTTGAGTTTGATTATCAGCAAGCGGCTACGCGACTGGCAGAAGCAGTTGCTCAGTTACGCGTAATTCAGCAATTACGTCACAAGTAAGCCTATCCGGTTTGTAAAAAGCCCACTTTAAGTGGGCTTTTTTGTGCCTGAGAGATGACACTGAAACACTAAACTGTTAACCTTCAGTTAATGGAGTGTGGCGGTTTATTGTGAAAATCAAGCAACGAATAGACTGCTATAAGGATATAAAGTAAGTGAAAAAATGAAACAAGCAGAGTTTTCTGATTCAGTAGTAGAAGTCAAATTTGGTGCTTGGTGTTTAAATATAAAGCGGCAAATAATTAGTGATGGCACTGTAGAAAAAGAGTTAGAGCCACTACTGTACAAAATTTTAAGTTACCTTATCTTAAATCAAAACATGATTATTACCCGCGAAAATCTAATTGAAGATGTTTGGTGTCAGACTTATGTTGACGATAACGCCATTAATCGAGCTATTTCAGAACTTCGCAAAATATTAAAATCGCCGCAACAAAGCGAGCTAGTAGTAAAAACCCATTATCGTAAAGGATATAGTTTTGTTCCTAGCGTTGAATTTATTGAAAGCGAATACCAAAACCTCCCCATAGATAACCTTAATAAACCAGATGTAATAAAAAAAGCAAAACCTGTAATAAATAAAACTCGCTTAAGGGCGTTCCTACTACTTTTATTAGTTAGTATCCTGTTAATTTCTTTTATTTGGCCAGTCAAAAATCGTGAAGTAAAAACAACTTACAAAGACTACCAAGAAGAGGTTCTATCAATGAAAGATGGAACCCATAGTTTTCTTGTACTTTCACCTAATGAAAAGAACTTAGCGTTTATTGTTTCAAAAAATGAAGGGCTAGAGTCTTATTTAATCAATAAAGATCTTATTACAGGCAGAGAAAAGGTATTATTTAAAATAGGATATGAATTAACTCCAGTTGGTTGGTCATATAATAATAGTGATATTATTTATAGACAGAATAGTGGCAAGAAAGACTGCCAAGTGTTTATTATTGATAGTAATTTTATAGGTGAAGCAAAACATTTGTTTGATTGTAATAATTTACCTTTTTTTGGTGAAGGGGTTAATAATACGAATTTTGTATATTCTAAACTTGGTTACCGTAATCGGGATGAGCTTGCTGTATTGATGAATCGTAACCTCATAACGGGTGAAGAGTATCAAATAAGCTCTCCCAATTTAAATTCTTACGGTGATAAATTTCTGGCTCATATAGAAGATAAAAATAAGGTGGTTTTCGAGCGCCATCAATTTGGTTTTAGTGAATTGTACATTGCAGATACTGAAGGCGGAGCTCAAACTCACCTTTATACGACCAAAAATCGTATCTGGTCATTAAACTACGATCAAAAATCGAACTCATTACTTTGGTACGATAATGTTGATAATATTCTTTATCAGTACTCCCTCGTTAGTCAAAAATTACTTCAAAAAGTATCTATGCAGGGAGTTTCAGGTTATTCAACTACGTTACCTTTGAGCCCAAGTGAAATGCTAGCGACACAATACCCGTACACCCGCCACATTTATCAACTCAGTTTAGATGCCCTTAATTTAGAAGATATTGCACCGGAAAATATAAATACATTCAACGCTCAGAACACTAATAATGGATATATTTATTATTTACTTAATGATGCACAAATAAAAAGGTTAGCTGTTTTAGATACTGCTACGGGTACTGTGAGTATTAAATCAAACATTATTGATTTTTCAATAATGAAAGTTTCAAGTGATGGGGAAGAGCTATTAGCATTAAAGAGCAATGTAATTGATATCCTCGACACTGCAGAGTTAAGTTTAAAAGATACTATTACAGTTGATGGTAATATTGTAAATGTAGAGTATTTGAATAACAAAAATATAGGCTACATTTTGCGGGGTGATACAGCTACCAGTAACACGGCTTACCTATATGATAGGGCTACCAAAAAAAGTATGTTGCTACCAATTAGCAATCCAGTTTGGTTTGAGCAACTTTCAACCTCAAAGTTTATATTCCTTTCTGCGCAAAATAAGTTACAGATTTTTGATAGTTGGAATAATTTGATAACCCATGAATTTGAATTAAACTCTGTTCTATACAAGCATTCATTTGCACTTAATGATAATAAACTTTTTCATTCTGATGGCTCTAATATCTATTTATATGATTTGAATTTAGGCTTTAAAGCGAATGCTGAGCTTATTTACACATTAAAGGTTGGTTTGATAACACAGCTAAGCTATGCAAAAGAGCTTGGTACTCTAGCCTTTACCACTATTACTATTAACAATAATAAGCTAGTAAAAGCTATAGAAGTGCCTAAGTAAGCTTTATTGAGTTTTTTACTTTTTAATTTAATAAGAATGAAAGCACTATAACGATAATTTTCACTTATATCCTTCACCAATCCTCGCTACAATAACGTCATCCAATTAAGTGTGTTTTTTCAGTCAAGATTCAGTACTAATAAACTAACCTACTGAGTATTTGCACAAGAAGTGATTTACGTAATCTTCTGATCGAACATAAGACTTATTTAGCTAAAACAACGAAAAAAGGAAATTGTTTTAATGGCTCTAACAACTATTATTCTTGCTGCGGGTAAAGGTACTCGTATGCGCTCTGCTTTACCTAAAGTTTTGCACAAAGTTGCAGGTAAACCAATGGTGCAGCACGTTATTGATAATGCGATGGCATTAGGTGCAACGACTACAAACCTAGTTTACGGACACGGCGGCGAACTATTACAACAACAACTTGCCGATAACAATGTAAATTGGGTACTTCAAGCTGAACAACTTGGTACTGGCCACGCAGTAGCGCAAGCCAACTCTCATGTTAATGATGAAGACACGGTATTAATTTTATACGGTGATGTACCACTAACAAAGCAATCAACACTAGAGCGTTTATTAGCCGCAACACCTAAAAATGGTTTAGCTGTATTAACGGTAAATTTGGTAAACCCAAATGGCTATGGTCGAATGCTTCGTGCCGGTGGTAAGTTAGTTGGTATTGTTGAGCAAAAAGATTCAAGCCCAGAGCAGTTACTTATTAACGAAGTAAATACAGGCATTATGGCTGTTAACGGTAAGCTATTAAAAACATGGTTAGGTAACTTATCTAACAATAATGCACAAGGCGAGTACTACTTAACAGATATCGTTGCAATGGCTCACAGTGAAGGCATAGAAATTACTTCAGCTCAGCCAGATCATGCAATGGAAGTTGAGGGCGCAAATAACCGCGTACAACTTGCAGGCTTAGAGCGCGCTTACCAAGCATGGCAAGCAGAAGAGTTAATGTTAAATGGCGCAACACTTGCTGACCCTGCGCGTATTGATGTGCGAGGAACAGTTACCACCGGTGAAGATGTACTTATCGACGTAAACGTTATTTTTGAAGGCACGGTCACGCTTGGTAATAATGTACAAATAGGTCCTAACTGTGTCCTTAAAAATTGTAGTATTGGTGATAACGTTATTATTAAAGCTAATACACTGATTGAAGATGCCACAGTTGCAGATAAGTGTACGCTTGGTCCTTATGCTCGCCTTCGCCCAGGCGCTGTAATGGAAGAAGACTCACACATTGGTAACTTTGTTGAGATGAAAAAAACCCGACTAGGTAAAGGCTCTAAAGCCAACCACTTAAGTTATTTAGGTGATGCTGAAATTGGCGAAAAAGTGAATATTGGCGCTGGCACTATTACCTGTAACTACGATGGTGTTAACAAAGCAAAAACTATTATTGGCGATAATGCCTTTATTGGTTCTAATTCATCACTCGTTGCCCCAGTAAATATAGGCGCAACTGCAACAATTGGTGCAGGCTCTGTGATCACCAGTACCGTTGAAGATGACCAATTAGCAATAGCACGCTCTAAACAGCGTAATTTAACGGGTTGGAAACGCCCAGTTAAAAAATAACAATAGAGGCTACTTAGGTAGCCTTTTTTATTTTAGTTGAAGTTTAAATTGCTCTTTATAGCGTCTAGACAAGTTAAGTACTTTACCTGTAGTTAATTTTATTTCACTGTCGCCACTGGGTAGTGGTGTAATAGACTCCACTTTATCGAGTTTTACGCCATGGCTGCGGTGAATTCTACAAAACCCCTGCACTTCAAGTTGTTTACTTAATGCTGTAAGCGTTGCCCTTAACGGATATATACGTGAGCCTATATGTAGGTTTACATAATTACCCGATGATTCAAGCCAATCAACATCCTCTATTTTTATAATGAATTCTTTTCCGAGCTTTTTAACTAATAGGCGGTTTATGGTCGATGTTGTTTGCTGCTCACTTTCTTCAATTGAAGAGGCTTCACCTAGTAACTGCTGCACCACATATTGATATACTTTGATAAGTACGATGAAAAACACAAAGCTTATAGCGTCTTTCTGGTATTCATAAATAAGCTCAAACCAGCTAAGTCCAAAGTTGTAAGACCCATCATTCAACAAATATATGAATTTACGAACCCCTACCATAATACCAACGTGTAACACGCTAAATATAATAGAGGCACCAAAGTACATACCTAATGAAGCCGTAATATTTTGCCAATTAAAAGATAAGTGTCTTAAAAACCAAATTAAAATAGGGAATATAAGCAAAGTACTCAAGGCACTTGAATACTCCCAAACAAATGGCTCCCACATTAAAAAAGTTAAAGCCCCTTCTCTTTGGGCTTCCATTATTTGGGTTGTAGCGTTTACTGTATTATTAATTAATACGTAAGCACACAGTAATACTGATGCGTAAATGCTTTGAAAACGTTGAAAGTGCTGTAGGTTCATAAATGTATGCTTATTGCTGACGTGGCACGCTTATCCCTGTATACCACCTTTTATCACTATTGCTTGTAATATAAGCACTTATAGATAGTTTTAGCGAGAGCTTTAGGTATGAATAACGCATAACATACATAAAGTAGTAAAAGCATGAGCACTCAAGTACAACAACCTTCATTAGTTAATTCGCGTAAACATTATCTTGATTGGCTTAGGGTAATCGCATTTGCGTCGCTAATTTTTTATCACATTGGCATGTTGTATAGCGAAAACTGGGGATTTCATTTTAAAAGTAATTATACATCACAGTATGTTGAATATTTAATGTTGGTGTTTTCACCTTGGCGCATGTTGCTCATTTGGTTTATATCGGGCGTAGCACTGCGTTTTATGATTGATAAAGTACGCAGCTTTAAGTCTTGGTTACATTTCACCTTATACCGCTCTATTTTTTTACTATTACCCTTGCTGGTGGGGTTATGGTTAATAGTGCCTTTACAGCTGTTTGCAGAAATGTCACAGCAAGGTGTTATTGATATTAGCTATTGGCAATTTTATTTAGCTTTTATAGAGACGAACAATACGCTTTTTATTAATTATCAGTCTGGAGTGTGGCCGAATGTGGATGTAAATCACTTATGGTATTTGCGTTCGTTGTGGCAATTTATGCTGATCATTATTGTTTTAACTCTTTTTGCACGCTTGCCCTTTATTGCGCCTTTAAAAACATTTGTTAAGGGGGGTATGTCATTTGGGTTTTTAATTACCTTGCTCACTATTGCCACACTATTTACAAGCCATTACTTAACTGGCGATTCAATCAGAGAGACTAACGGCTTAATACTGCTACTCGCAGGATACATACTTGCTAAAAACACTTACTTTTGGAACTGCTTAAATAAAAACTTGGTATTACTAGCTTTGAGTTTTGCGGTTTTGTTTGTACTTATAATATTAAGTTATCAGAAGGTGTTTACTCTTCCTCATTTTATTTTAATCGGTAGCTACAATATTCAACGTGTTGTAGGTGTATTTTTTGTACTTGCGCTCGCTCGTCGATTTTTAAATTTTAATACTTACTATTTAAAACAGCTCAATGTATGGGTGTTTCCCTTTTATTTATTGCATCAAAGCATTTTGATTGTTTTGTGTTTTTTACTACAGCCTTTAAGTTTAGGGCCTGTTGCTGAACCATTCATCATTATTACAGGGACTTGGTCTTTTTGCGGTGTTATTACATGGGGTATTACACGTATTGATGTACTTAGACCTTTGCTAGGGGTTGCAATTAAACGAAATTATTCCCCGACTGTAAAAACGATTGGCTATACGGCCGCTTTAATTTTAATAACTCCGCTAGCGTATAAGCTAATTACTTAGGCTAAGGGGCTGTATTAAAACTGCCATAATCTTGTCATGCCTGTGTGTTGATATTTAGCAAATACAATACTAAGGAAAATTACATGTTTAAAAAATCAATTATTGCGCTGTCACTTATATCTGTTCTTACTGGTTGCTCACTTGATGGTGACGATGGTCAAAACGGCTCTCAAGGATTACAGGGAGAACAAGGCACAGGTGGGACTAATGGGTTAAATGGTATAAATGCCAATTCAGCATTAAATATTAACCTTGTGGGTAGAGGTGTATTAAATGCACAAAGCCCAGAAGGTGCAGCTGAAATAGTTGCATATCAAGCATCTAAAAAATGGATTTACGCTATTAACAGTTCAGGTGATGACGCTGTTATTAATATTTTACCCGCAGACACCTTTGATACTGCCGCACTCGTTAAAGATAACGAAGGGGTTATAAACGGCACAAATTTAACATCCGTTATTACGTTGCCTTTAAACGAGTTTACCCAAGGCGATGCAAACAGCATTGCTATTGATGAAAATAACAATCTACTTGCAGTGGCAATGGCTGCTGAAAGCACGGGTGATACAGGTGAAATTGCTTTTTACGATATAAGCGGCGACTCACCTGTATTTATTAAAAATGTTACAGTCGGATTTTTACCAGACATGGTGACGTTCACCCATGATGGTGCAAAGGCAGTGGTTGCTAACGAAGGTGAACCAAGTGGCGACTACAGCGTAGATCCTGAAGGTTCTATTAGTATTATCGATATAACAAATAATGTAATAGCCGATACAGCAATAAATATTGATTTTAAAGCCTATAACAACAAACAAACCGAACTAGAAGCGCAAGGGGGAGTTTTTGCAAACCCAAATGGTCGTACTATTAACGGTAATCTAATAAATACCACCGTAGCTATGGATTTAGAGCCCGAGTACGTTAGCATTTCTAAAGATAACAAATATGCTTATGTATCTATTCAAGAAAACAATGCACTTGCAATAGTTAACCTACAAGACAACAGTCTTGAGCTAAAGGGCTTAGGCTTTAAAAATTGGTCAAGCTTACAACTTGATGCCTCAGATAAAGACGGCGGCGTGAATTTTAAATCATACCCAGGGCTCTATGGTATGTACCAGCCCGATACTATTTCAAGCTTTAGTTGGAAAGGCGCTAACTTTATAGTCACTGCCAACGAAGGTGACGCAAGAGAATACTTTTTTGATACAGCTGATGAAGCAGACTGTATAGCAAAGGGCGGGCTTGATTACGATAAAGACGATGGCTGCTTAGCTTATATAGATGAAAGCCGCGTTGAAGACTTAACGCTTGCTGCTAATTTTGATTACTTAAATAATGACGATGATGATATTGGTCGCTTAAAAGTAACAACAATAAAAGGCGATACCAATAACGACGGACAATACGAATCGCTTTATGCTTATGGTGCACGTTCTTTTACTATTTGGGATAGCAATGGGCTGGTGGTTTTTGATTCAGGTGACGATATAGCACGTATAACAGCATCTGTGCATGGTGAATCATTTAACAATAATGAAGATGAAAACAAAGGTGACTCACGTTCAGATGATAAAGGCGCAGAGCCTGAAGCGCTGACTATTGGTAAAATTGACGATCGTACATTTGCTTTTATAGGGCTTGAGCGTATGGGTGGGATTATGGCTTACGACATTACCAATCCATATAATGTGCAGTTTGAAGACTACTTCTATAATAGAGGCTTAATTAAAGGAGCGAATATTACAGGCGATTTGGCACCTGAAGGAATGGTATTCGTTTCAGCAGAGCAAAGTGCAACAGGAAATCCACTCTTAATTGTTGGAAATGAAATATCAGGCTCTATTGCCGTATGGGAAATAGCATCTAAATAAATATTTAATTTTAAATAAAGCTGTGTGTTGTTTGTTTAACATACAGCTTAGTTTAAACCTTACTAATACATCATCAATTGATACATAAATTATGAGTGTTTTTTAAACTAAAAGTATCCTACAGCCCTTTATTTGTATAGCTTTCATACTAAATTCATTTAATTGTCAAAAAGCTGAAATAAAACATTGACCCCCGCTCGAATCTCCCTATAATGCGACCCCACTGAGACAGGAAACGCCAACGCATAGCGAGGCACGAACTACTCAGAGAGTTAAATAAAACTTCGGTTTTAAATCTTCCAAAAGAAAGTTTAAAACTAAGTGTTGACTCAAAAAATAAAGGGTGTATTATTCGCATCCCTTGAGACGCTAAAGCGACTCAAAACGTTCTTTAACAATATAAAGCAAT